>DJPQ01000064.1:2501-30236 GCA_002439805.1 Bacteroidales bacterium UBA6408 | reverse complement strand
CGACTTCCCCCTGATGCAGGGGGACGGGAGGGGGTAAGAAAAAAGGCCGGAGTAATCCGGTCTTTTTTCTTAATTGAGAGGGTGCCCGGTCGGATTCGAACCGACGACATTCAGAACCACAATCTGACGCTCTAACCAACTGAACTACGGGCACCGTGTTCTTTTGGGACTGCAAAGATAGACAAATTCCGCCGTTATGCAAAAAAAATGTTATTTTTGTATGATTATTTTTGGAAACACGGATTCCCTATGCGGAATACCTCAAAATCAACGGTTATGGGGCGTGAAATAAAATTCTCCCTTGTCTATAGGGATATGTGGCAGTCGTCGGGAAAATATGTCCCGAAGGCGGAGCAGCTGGTGAGGGTGGCGCAGCCCATCATCGAAATGGGATGTTTCGACCGCGTGGAGACCAACGGCGGGGCGTTCGAGCAGGTCAATCTCCTCTTCGGGGAGAATCCGAACAGGGCGGTGCGCGAGTGGACGGCTCCTTTCAGAAAGGCCGGGATTCAGACCCATATGCTGGAAAGGGGACTCAACGGTCTGAGGATGAATCCGGTCCCGGCCGACGTGCGCGAGCTGATGTATAAGGTGAAGAAGGCGCAGGGCACGGATATATCCCGTTCGTTCTGCGGACTCAACGACCACCGTAACCTCCGGCTCAGCGTCGAATATGCCAAGAAGGCGGGAATGGTCTCGCAGGTCGCCCTTAGCATCACCCATTCGCCCGTCCACACCGTCGGATACTATATGGGCGTCGTCCGCAAGGTCGTCGAGTATGGGGCTGACGAAATATGTCTCAAGGATATGGCGGGAATCGGAAGGCCGACTTTCCTCGCGGAACTGACGAGGGAGATAAAGAAGGCATATCCCCACATTCTTGTCCAGTATCATGGGCACAGCGGGCCGGGCTTCTCCCCGGCTTCGATGCTGGAAGTGGCGCGTGCCGGTGCGGACTACCTTGATGTGGCCGTCGAACCCCTCTCGTGGGGCAAGGTGCATCCGGACGTGATAACGGTGCGCGAGATGCTGCGTGCCGACGGATTCACGGTCAGGGACCTGAATATGGACGCCTATATGGAGGTGCGTTCGCTCACGCAGTCGTTCATAGACGATTTTCTCGGATACTGGATAGACCCGAACAACTCCCGTCTGAGTTCGCTCCTTGTCGGATGCGGGCTTCCGGGCGGGATGATGGGTTCGATGATGTCAGACCTGAAGGGTTTTCGGACAGCGATTAATGACTCGCTTCGGGCGCAGTCGAAGCCGGAGCTGAGCATAGACAATCTCATGGTGAGGCTCTTCCGTGAGGTCGAATATGTCTGGCCTCGGCTGGGTTATCCTCCGCTTGTGACCCCTTTCAGCCAGTATGTCAAGAACACGGCGCTCATGAACCTTCTCGACTCCATTAAGGGAAGGCCGCGCTGGTCTTCGATTGACAAGGACACATGGAACATGATTCTCGGGAAGATGGGACGGCTGCCCGGGCCGCTCGCTCCTGAAATCGTTGAACTGGCCTCGTCAAAGGGGCTGGAATTCTACACCGGCAACCCTCAGGACGCTTTCCCGGACGAACTTCCGAAGTTCCGCCGTATGATGGCGGACGAGGGCTGGGACGATGGTCCGGACAGCGAGGAACTCTTTGAACTTGCCATGCACGAGAGGCAGTACCGCGACTACCGCTCGGGAGTGGCCAAGGAGCGCTTCGAGGCGGAACTTGAGTCGAGAAAGGCCGTGGCGGGAGCTCCGATTGTGGTGACCAGACCTGTCGTGGCGATGCCTAGGTTCGACATCGACGCCCTTCTGAAACGCTGGCCGGACGCGAAGCCGCTCCGGTCGCCGGTCAAGGGGCAGATGCTCTGGCAGATTGACGTTGACGACAAATCGACGGCTCCTGCGGAAGGAACTCCGGTCAGGGCGGGGGAGGCTGCGGGCTATGTTCAGGCCTATTACGGCATAGAGGAGGTCATTCCGGCGACGGATGGCAGAATTGTTGCAGTCACCGCCGCCCAGGGCGCGAAAGTCGAGAAGGACGAAATCGTGGCCCTTTATATATAAATGGATACAGTGCCGTCCGTGTCATGCGGCGGCTTTCAATGAAACATATATAAACGAACGACATAATGAAATTCAACAAGATTGCTGCGCTGGCGCTGCTTGCCTGCGCGTCATTTACATCCTGTCTCAAGAGCGAATACCGTGTCAGCGGCTATGTCTGGTTTGCCGACGTCATTGACGAGACACATCTCCGTGCTGACGGAAACACCACGTATAACATCGTCGAGAATGCCACAGACGCCGATTTCGCCAAGTGTGGTCGTCTCATCATAAACTGCGACCTTCTGACCGCAGCTGATGCCGACGGCAAGCAGGACATAAAGCTGAACGCTTACAGTGAAGTCAAAGTCAAGGACTGCGTGCCGTCGGAAAGCGCGGCCGTGGCCGGATTCGGCCGGGATTCCGTTTATATCGCCGAGAACGGGCGTATCTGGACGGCCAATGGTGAGAACCAATATATGACCCTGTTTGTCAGTGTCCCGAAAATAAAGGACAGCGAGACCGTGCATGACCTTGAACTTGTGTTCGACAAAACGAGCGACGCCAATGAAATCCGTTTCATCCTCTATCACGACGCCAACGGCGACGTCATAACGAAGGAAACCCCGGACGACAAGAAATCGTCCGACAACTTCTACATCAGCTTCACCGTTCAGAATTTCCTCAAGAACATAGACATCACAAGTTCCACCCGCTTCACCTTCACCACCGCCTTTGACCAGGACAAGTCTGGGGACAAATAGCGATTCAATCCTCAGATTTGGGATTTATTTTTGAGGGCTTCTTAGGGAAAGGGGATGAAGAAAAGGATGAGATGCAAGGCGCACCGGGGATTTCAACACCGGAGCAACCTTATGGTTGTGAGGATTTGAAATTCACGTGCAACGAAGCAGGTCGCTTTTTCTTCGCCCCGCTATCTCTTTTTGGTGGGGTGACCGACGATCTGAATGTCTATATAATCCACCTTATAGCCCTTAAACCGCTTTCTTGCGAGCCTTTCAAGCAGCTCGCTGATGACCTTGTCCTCCGAGATGTCGCGGAAGGTATTGTTCTCGATGTCGTAGAAATGCGCGTGCTCGTATGTGTTGAAGTCGAAGAACATCTTGTTGTTCGCGCTGAGCCGGTGCTGATATATTCCGAGGTTCGCGAACTCCGAAAGAATGTTATATACGGAAGCGACTGTGATCTTCGTGTTAGCGTCGTTTTCTATCTCCTGTGCCACCATGTCAGCTGAGGCGTGTCCCAGTTTCTGCATTGCCCTGTGCACCGCAAGTCTCTGCGGCGTGGCCTTGAGCGATTTCCTTTTCAGCATTGCGGCGAAACCATTCTGCGTGTTCTCCTCGATATTGTCCATTTGCATCAATCTTACTTTAGTTCCATACTGTTTTTGCACATACATCGCAATCGGTGTTGCCTGAGGCTGTTCAGACCCTTTCGTATCCCAAAGTTATTGAAAAATAGTCTTCTTTGCAAAATTTTCGTCCTTATATTCCGTGAATTTAACCGATTTGTAACAGAATAGCGGGGGTGTGGCACGGAATATACGGAGAAATTTGCTAATTTTGCAGACTTTGGTGCGTCCGATGAACGGGCGTCAAGACTTTTGGTATATGGAGAAGACGAAATGCCTCATAATAGGCGGGGGACCGGCCGGATATACCGCCGCGATTTATGCGTCCCGCGCCGATCTCGCGCCTGTGCTCTATGAGGGAGCGCAGCCGGGAGGACAGCTCACCACAACCACCGACATTGAAAACTACCCCGGCTTCGCGAACGGGATCGGCGGGCAGGAACTTATGGCGGCTATGCGCGCGCAGGCGGTGCGTCTGGGGGCTGACATCAGGCTCGGAACGGTCTCTGACGTGGATTTTTCATGCAGCCCGCTGAAGGTGAAGGTTGACGGGACAGCGGAGGTCGAGGCCGAGACGGTCATTATTGCGACAGGGGCGACGGCCAAGTATCTCGGACTTCCTTCGGAGACGAAATACAGGGGGATGGGCGTGTCGGCCTGCGCGACCTGCGACGGGTTCTTCTACAGGAAGAAGGTCGTTGCGGTCGTGGGCGGCGGAGACACGGCGTGCGAGGAGGCAAGCTACCTCGCGGGTCTGTGTAGCAAGGTCTATATGATTGTGCGGCGCGACGTGCTCCGGGCCTCAGAGGCCATGCAGAGGCGTGTGCTCGACGCCGGGAACATCGAGATTCTCTGGAACTGCAGCACGCAGGAGGTGCTCGGCGACGACTTCGGGGTCACCGGCGCCCGGCTTGTCCGCAGTAACGGCGAGGTCTTTGACATAGCCATTGACGGATTTTTTCTCGCCATCGGGCATCATCCCAATTCCGACGTGTTCCGGGCATGGGTCGATGTCGATGATCAGGGATATATACTCACGGACGGGAAGTCGTCGCGCACGAACGTCGAAGGCGTGTTCGCCGCCGGGGACGTGCAGGACCCTACCTACCGGCAGGCCGTGAATGCGGCCGCGTCCGGATGCCGGGCCGCCCTCGATGCGGAGAGATACCTGAAATCCAGGTAGTTCCTCCGAATTTTCGGAATGCATTTTTTGAATGAAAAGGTAAATCTTATGAGAATACAGCTTAAAATCGCGGTCGTCTCAGCCCTTGCGCTCTGCTCGCTGAACGCCTGCAAGTCCCAGTACGAGATGCTGCTGAACAGCGCCGACACGGAAGCCAAGTACAAGGCCGCCTTCGACTACTTCAACAACAAGAAATACAGCAGGGCCGCGGCCATGTTCGAGTCCCTTTCTATGTTCACCGAGGGAACCGAGAAGGACGACACGGTGCGCTACTACTGGGGACTGAGCAACTACCGCCAGAAGGACTACTACACCGCCGAGACCAATTTCCAGCGCTTTCTTGAGGTCTATCCCCGCAGCCCGTTCGCATCCGACGCCCGCTTCCTGCGCATCGACTGCCTCTACCGCTCGACCCTGCGCTACGAACTGGACCAGACCCCGACCTACACGGCTCTGAACGCGATGACCGAGTATCTCCGCGAGGAACCTGACAACGAGCACCTTGCCGACTGCGAGGCGATGATTAAGGACCTGAACGAGCGCCTCGACCGCAAGGCCTACGAGGGGGCGAAGCTCTACTACCGCATGGAGGACTACCTCGCCGCCCGCGTCGCCCTCAAGAACGTGCTGAAGGACGATGCGGATAACATCTACCGCGAGGACATACTCTACTACATTGCCATGGCTTCCTACAAATACGCCGACCTGAGCGTAAGGTCGAAGCAGCGTGAGCGCTACCTGCAGTTTATGGACGACTATCTCAATTTCGTGAGCGAATATCCGGACTCGAAATATTGCCGCAGCCTTGAGCTCCCTCATTCGAAGGCGCAGAAATATCTTGACAGAAACTGAAAAATTTTGAAACACGGGCGCACGGTCTCCGTATATAATAATGAGTAAACACGAATACAATATGGCAAACAACAGCAAAATTCCGACAAACACGATTACGCGCGACCTGTGCGACCTCGCGGCTCCGACGGGAAACATTTACGAGACCGTCGTGATTCTGTCAAAGAGGGCGAACCAGATTGCCGCGGCTGAAAAGAAGGAGCTTACAAAGAAGCTCGAGGACTTCAAGAACGAGAGGGACACGATGGAAGAGGTGTTCGAGAACAGGGAGCAGATTGAGATTTCAAAGTACTACGAGCGTCAGCCGAAGCCGGATCTCGTCGCAATCTATGAGTTCGAGCACAACGAGATTTCCTACAGGATGGCAAAGCACGACGAGGAATAGTCTCTCCTTGTCTGAGACAGTCATCACAAAACCGTCTCCCTCACCAGGATGATGAAAAAGGAGAAGTTATGCTGAATCGTCTCGAAATACACAACTATGTGCTTATAGACTCTCTGGACGTCACGTTTCCGGAGGGTCTTGTCATTATTTCCGGACAGACCGGGGCCGGCAAGTCAATTCTTCTCGGTGCGCTGTCCCTTCTATCCGGAGGCAAGGCCGATGCGGCCATGATTTCTGAGGGAGCCGACAGCTGTGTTGTCGAGGCGGAGTTCAGCGGGGTCGATTCCGCTCTGAAACAGCTTGTCGAGGATGCCGGGGCGGAATGGGACGATGACGGGCTGATTGTGCGTCGCGTCGTCGCCCGCTCCGGCCGTTCACGGGCATTCATCAACGACTGTCCGGTGACGGTGCAGACTCTTTCCGGGGTGACCTCGCGGCTTTTCGACATCCATTCCCAGCACGGGACGCTGGAACTTCGGAATCCTGCCTACCAGACAGATATGCTCGACAATTTCGCCGGGAACCTCGCGTTGAGGGCGGAATATGCGGCTTCCTATTCGCGGCTTCTGTCACTGACGGCCGAGAAACACAGACTGGAGGAAAGCATTGCCCGGCTTCGTGCGGAGAGAGACTATAATCAGGCTCAGTTTGACCAGTTGGATTCGGCCAGGCTGAAGGACGGGGAGCTTGCCGAACTTGAGCGGGAGCAGAAGGGACTGGCCAACGCCGAGGCGATACAGGAAAGCCTATGTGCCGTTTCAGAGGCATTCTCTCCGAGCGGCGAGGAACTTCCTTCCATAGACGCGCTGCTGAAGGAATCGGAGAAGGCCCTGGAAAAGATTTCTGCCTTTGTCCCGTCGGCCGGGGCGCTTGCGGAAAGGATAGAGTCTTCGCGTCTTGAACTGGACGACATCCTCTCCGAGGTTACGGCTCTGGCCGGGAAGTCCGAGGCTTCCCCTGAACGGCTCGAGGCGGTCGAGGCAAGAATGTCGCTCATCTACGGCCTGTTCCAGAAGTTCGGATGCACGACCGAAACTGAACTCATCAGCCTCCGTGACAGGTACAGCGGCGCACTTGCCGACACGGACTGCGCGGACGAAAAACTCGCGGCGCTTTCCTCCGACATTGCCGCCGAGTCAAAGAACAACGACAGGCTCGCCGCAGCATTGACAGAATCACGGCAGAAGGCGGCCGTACCTTTCTCAGAGCACATCCAGTCGATGATTCGGAGTCTTGAGATGCCGCTGTCTGTCTTCATCGCGGACATCTCCCCGGCAGCGAAGCCCGGACCTCTCGGACGGGACAATGTCCGTTTCCTTTTCAGTTCCACCGGCCGCAACCCGATTCCGGTGCAGTCCTGCGCCTCCGGCGGTGAACTTTCCCGCATCATGCTCTGCCTCAAGGCACAGATGGCGCATTTCGTGTCCATGCCGACGCTCATATTCGACGAGATTGACACCGGAGTTTCCGGCAGCGTGGCGGACAAGATGGGCTCGATGATATGCTCCATTGGCGCGGATATGCAGGTCTTCGCCATCACCCACCTCCCGCAGGTGGCCGCCAAGGGCACCGCCCACTACCTCGTCGAAAAATCCGTCTCCCCCGACGGCCGCACCACCTCCTCCATCCGCCGTCTATCCGCCGACGAGCGCGTCCTCGAACTCGCCCGGATGCTCAGCGGCTCCACCGTCACCCCCGCCGCCATCGCCAACGCCAAAGAACTGCTCGGGTAAGTGGTGCGGCCGTCAATATCTGATTCTGAAATAATCAAGGAGTTTCTTGTAATAGTCCTGTGCTGTCAGGCAGGTGTCTGTCAGGTAGCCGGGGAGTGTTTTCCATTCGTGCAGACCTCGGTAATAGAACATCTTCAGTTCGTCCGTGATGATGAACGGAACGATGTCGTGGCTCAGGCATTCCTTGAACATTATCAGACGTCCGACTCTGCCGTTGCCGTCCTGAAAGGGGTGTATCGATTCAAAACGCTGATGAAAATCAAGTATATCCTCAAAGTGTATCGGCTTTTTGTCTCTGTACTCTTTCAGCAGCGCACGCAGTTCGAGCCCAACCTTTTGCGGCGAAGTCGTTTCCATCCCGCCGACCTCGTTCGGCAGCCGTTTGTACTCGCCGACCGCAAACCACGATTTCGAAGCATCCGATGTTCCGCTTTTCAGCAACCCGTGAAGTTGTTTTATCATGCTCTCAGTCAATGGCTCCTTCGCGTGGTCAATTATAAAGTCGATGCAGCGGAAATGATTTGTGGTTTCGATGATGTCGTCCACCTTAACCGCGTTGTCCGTGATTCCTATCGTGTTGGTCTCGAATATGTAGCGGGTCTGCTCTTTGGTCAGCCGGCTGCCTTCGATGTGGTTTGAATTATAGGTCAGGTCAATCTGCGTGAGGTGATATATTCCGCCTTTGATTCCGGCCTCTTTCTGCTCACGCAGTGTCTTCAAAAGTGGAGATAGTCTGATTCTTGCATTCTTGCGCTGCGGGAGAGGTGCATCGGCAGGTACATTCCACGTCTTGCCGACAAGCTGTGCTCCGGCAATTTTACCTTGAATACAATAGTTTCTTACTGTACGTTCAGCGACGCCATGTGCCGCCGCATATTCTTTGGTAGAGATGTAATCCATGCTATCGGCATAAAAATAACAAAAGCCGATACAAAGATAAGGTTTCTTGCCGTTATCGGCAAGAAATGAGACGCTTTTTTAGTCGGCTTAACTGAAATTATGCCGATACTGCGTTATTCAACCGGTACAATCCGGTAGTCGGGCTGATACTCGATGCGGCGGACGCCTTCGTTGATGCGGGAGCCGTCGCGGAAGTTGAATCTGGTCTGGAGACCTGTCTTTGGATAGCGGCCTATGGCCTTGAGCCAGTCGTCGCCGTAGGCCGCCCGGAGCTCGCAGAAGTATTTGGTCACGTCGTAGCCCTGGAAGCTGAACTGGGTCGGCTCGGTGTTGAAAAGGGCGCGGTAGGCCTTGACAAAACGAATTGTCTCGGGCGTGTTGTAGTCGATGTAGTAGGCGAGGCTTATGTGCAGGTCGTTGTTGTGCAGGCTCTCAACCTCGATGTCATATCCGCGTACCCTTGAATGGCAGAACACCTCCACCTTGCGGTTCTCGCGGGAGAGGAGGCTGATGTTGCGGAACACGTCATTGACGAAGGCCTCGCTTTCGGAGGCGATGATGAACCTGTTTGTCTTCGGGCTTTCGACGGTGATGCTCTTGAGCTTCGCAATGATGTCGCGCCCTTCGAGCAGGCTGTACTGCAAGTCCTTGTATTTCAGACCGGATATGTCCAGAATCTCGGTAAATACCTTCATCGCCTCGCTTTCCTTTCCGCCCTTCTCGGAGATGAGCACCGTCCTGTCGCCGCTCTGTGTCTCGTCGGCAATCCACTGCACGAGGTCGGCGTACTGGAGGTCGTGCGGGGTGGGTACCTGAACGAGCTTCGGGAACTCTCCTGTAAGGGCCGCTGCCTTAGGGTCGAGAGGGGAGATTATCGCCACGTCGTCTCCGACCGCGTCATGGACCTTTCTTATGTCGGCGGGGGAGAGCGGGCCTATGATGAAGTCCTCGTTGCCGAGACTGCGTCTTGACGGCGTGTCCGTGCCCGTGTCGAACACACTGACGTTCACGCTGAGGCTGTCAAGCCCCAGTTCCCTAACGGCAAGCAGAGCTCCGCAGTAGAAATCGAACGATGATGAACTCGGCTTTTCCGCCCCTGCCATGAACGGCAGCACGAGCGCGAAGTTCACACTGTTATCCTTTCTGATTCCGGCCTCTGAACCGGAGCCCGTCTCCGTCGATTCGGCGGCGCTGACCCCATCTTCAGGTTTCGCATCAGTTCCCGCTGCGGAGTCGACGCCGTAATCCGGACTTTCCCCGGGCTCCATCTTCTGCGCCGGGGTCTCGGCGGAGTGTTGTCGGGCAGCCTCCGCCTCCTGAACCGTCTCCACAGTCACGTCCTTTGCCGGAATCATAAGTTTCTGGCGGGACTTGAGTTCCTTTCCGGTGAGCCCGTTGGCTTTCATGATGGATTCGACGCTCACTCCGTATTTCTCTGCAATTGTCTCGATGGTCTCGTACCAGCGGACGGTGTGGACCGTCTGCTTTTTCTTCGGATTATTCTTTTCTTTTTGACGGGCCATCTCCGCCTTGTCCTCCGTCGCAGACATTTCCTCCGTTGCAGTCGCCGTGGTTGGTCGGGCACTTTCCTGTCGGGCGACCTTCTTTTCGGCATTCGGGGTTTCATTTCCCTTTGCCGGCTTCGCTGCGGTCTCGTCCTCTACCACAGGAATCAGGATTATCGCGTTCTTCTTCAGACCTTCAGTACGAACTGACGGGTTGTATTTGTAGATGTCCTCGACGCTGACCCCATATGCCTTGCTTATCGAGTAGGGGGTCTGTCTTTCGAGAACGACATGGGACCAGCAGAGCCTTCCGCCGACCTTGACCTTCTCCTTTGACACCGTCACAGGCGTCGGTACATAATCGTCCTGCGCAATAGCATCCGCCGGTGAAAGGACGGTCAGCGCGATTGCGGCCATGGCAAGGCCGAGTATTCCACGAATGTTCATATTCCGGTTCTCCTACTTCTTTTGTCCTGGCGCCCCGCCGTTCAGTGCAGTCCCAAGACCACGTGCAAACTCAAGAAGCCTGTCGGCAAATCCTTTCCATGACAGCCTCTCCTTTTCCTTCCTTATCTCCCTGACGCATCTCTCCCGCAGCGACGGCTCTGCAAAGTACCGCACTATTTCCGCCCTTATCGCCTCCGGAGTCACATCCTCTGCCACAATTCCCGTCCCCCGCTCTCCGATTGTCTCCTTCAGACCTCCAACCGGAGTGACAACCATCGGCACCTCGAAGTGGTAGGACACCGAGCTTATCCCGCTCTGGGTCGCGCTCCTGTAGGGCAGCACTGTCAGGTCGGCCGCCGAGAAATACAGCGAGACCTCCGAGTCCCTGACATAGTGCAGCGCCTTGACAATCCGCCTGTCCCCGTCCGGAATCCTGTCGATGATTGCCTGATAGCGGTCGAAGCTGCCGTAAGGCTCGCCGGCGATAATCAGCTGGTAGTGGGCGTCCAGCCCCTCAAATGCCTCAAGCAGAATGTCCAGCCCCTTGTACTCGCGTATCAGTCCGAAAAACAGCAGGTTCTTCTTCCCGTGCTCAAGTCCCAGACGGCTTTCAGCCTCTTCCCTCGGCATCTTCTTCCCGAAGTGCGAGTAGAGAGGATGCGGGATGACGGTGAACCTGGCATCAGGCCTCAGTTTCAGCAGGTCTTTCGAGACCGCCTCGCAGAGAGTGACATAGCCGTCGCATCCCGACAGAAAATACTTCGTGAGCGGCGCGTCGAAGAAATGCGGCTCGTGCGGAACGACATTGTCGAGGATCCCGATGACAGAGCAGCTGCGCCTCATCCTTCGGCAGACATAGCCGAGCGACGGGGCGAACCAGCTCATCCAGTAGCGGACAATCAGCAGGTCCGGCTTCCAACGGCGTATCTCGCGCACCGTCCTGAGGTAGGAAAACGGATTGGCCGTGTCCAGCACGGATGTGCTCCGCACCGGCACGGCCTCGTCGTCCTCCGTCACCTTCTGCGTCTTGCCAGGGAAGAGAAATTCCGGATACTGCCTCGTGAAATTGAAGGCCTTGACATCATTCGTCTTGCCCAGTTCTTCAAAAAGGCAGGCGTTGAACTGGGAAATCCCTCCTCTGAAAGGGTAAAAGCAGGACAGCAGCGCTATTCTCAATTTTTATTTCTTTCCTTTGTCGGCGACATATTCCTCGTTCAGCCCGGCAATCACCTCGTCGGTGATGTCAAGCGTCGCGTCTCCCGTGATGACCGGCGCTCCGCCCTGATTGGTGATAATCATCGCGTATCCCATCGTCTCGTTGTACTTGTCAAGCCATGTCTTGATTGCGTCCGCGAGCTGGTTCATCATGACAATCTGCTCCTCCTGAATCTCGTTCTGCTTCTGCTGGGCATAGACGTTGAAGTCGTCCTGCGCCTTCTGGAGCTTCTGTCCCTGAACCTCCGCCACCGAGCGCGTCATCAGGCCCTTGTCCATCTTCTCCTGAAAGTCCTTGATGTCCTTCTCGAGCTTCTTGCCCCTCCTGTTGACCTCGGCCTGAATGTTCTGAACCTTGGTCTCAACGACAGAGCGCTTGTCGTTCGCCATGTCGTATTCCTGAAGAATCCTGTCGAGCTGGACATAGACAATGTCGCCCGCATGAGATACGGACTCGACTTCTTCGGCTTCAGTTCCTGCGGCCGCCTTCTTGTTGTTCCCGACGAATGAGAGTGTGCCGAAAACGATGACGGCAATAAGGGATATAACGCTGATTGTCAGTGTTATAATTTCATTTTTTTTCATTTATGCGTAAATTTATTTTTGTTTGTCAATAAAAATCCGTGTCTCCGAAAAACGCTAACAACTTACAAATATATGAAAATATATTCATACAAAACCTTTGTTCGTCGCAAATTTTCACCGCAAATTTTCGTCGCGGAATCCGTCGTTTCCGTGATTCGGGATTATCTCAGACAGTCCAGATATGCCTTTATCGTGTTTTCGAGTCCCATATATATCGCGTCGCAGATGAGGGCGTGGCCTATCGAAACCTCGTCTGTCCAGGGGATTGTCCTTATGAAATATCTGAGGTTCTCGAGGTTCAGGTCATGCCCCGCGTTCAGCCCGAGTCCGCATTCCCTGGCCTTCTCCGCAGCCTTCAGGTAGGCTTCGACGGCCTTCTCCGGGGAGTGGGGGAACATCTCGGCATATCCGGCAGTGTAGAGCTCAACCCTGTCGGCGCCGCACTCCGCAGCGCCCTCGACCATCCTTGGATCCGGATTCACGAAGATCGAGGTCCGTATTCCGCAGTCCTTGAACTCCGAGCACATCCTCTTGAGAAACTCCTTGTTTTCCAGCGTGTCCCATCCGGCGTTGGAGGTTATGGCATCCGCCGCGTCCGGAACCATCGTGACCTGGTTCGGGCGCACTTCCTTGACGAGAGCGACGAACGACGGTATCGGATTGCCCTCTATGTTCATCTCCGTCCTTACGAGCGGGCGTATCGCGCGCACGTCCGCGTACCTTATATGCCTTTCGTCAGGCCTCGGGTGCACCGTGATTCCTTCGGCTCCGAACCTTTCGCAGTCTGTCGCCGCCTTCTCGATGTCGGGGGTGTTGCCGCCCCGGGCGTTCCGCAGGGTGGCGAACTTGTTTATATTTACACTCAATCTTGTCATATTGTTTGCCTTTATTGTTTGTCTTTTTGGTATATATCCGTTTTCTCATCGGTCACATACGCCCGGTATGCTCCCTCTTCAAAAACGAATCTATCCTTAAAAATCCTGCACAAATGAATCTGCTTGGTGTATTCGTCTTTTCTGCGGTCACATACGCCCGGTATGCTCCCTCTTCAAAAACAGGGTGCAAAAATATATATTATTGTTCAAATCGTGCTAATAAATTGCTAATTTTGCAGTTCGCCTGCGTTTGAAGGCGGCGGATGTTGACTTTATGATTGCAATTTTTTACAGAAATCCGGAACTTCTCGGAACTGACTCTTTCAGAGCTCTCGAAGGGCGGCTGGAGAATGTCGGGATTGAAGCCCGTGCCGTGCGGTTGGGGGATCGGAACGAAGGAACGGAGGCTGGCCCGGCCGGCTTGAGTGACGGCGGCATGGCGCCGGGTGACGAAATGCGGGATATTCTCGGAGCGTCATCGCTCATCGTGAGCCTCGGCGGCGACGGCACATTCCTCTCGGCGGCAAGACTGGCAGCTCCGCTCGGAATACCTGTGCTGGGGGCAAACATGGGA
This sequence comes from Bacteroidales bacterium UBA6408, assembly GCA_002439805.1. Taxonomy (GTDB): domain Bacteria; phylum Bacteroidota; class Bacteroidia; order Bacteroidales; family UBA932; genus Cryptobacteroides. The sequence continues at coordinate 16,573 of DJPQ01000064.1, read as the reverse complement.
AGACTCGGCTTCCTTTCGGAAAACAGACCTGAGGATGTTGCCGAAGCCATCATTGACGGAGACTACCGGATTGAGGACAATCCGGTTCTCTCCGCGGAGGTTCTCTCTGCGGACGGACAGCCCAAGGCCGACTTTCTTGCTCTGAACGAGATAACCGTACACCGGCTCGGGCCCGCGATGCTCGGGGTGGATGCCTCCATAAACGGAAACCAGCTGCCGACCTACTGGGCCGACGGACTCATCGTAGCTACAGGACTCGGCTCCACGGCATATTCCCTCAGCGCGGGCGGACCGATTGCATTTCCCGACTCGGGGGTTCTGCTTGTCACTCCGATATCTCCGCACAATCTCAATGTCCGACCGCTCATAATCCCGGAGTCAACGACTGTGGAGCTTCGCTTCCGTTCGAGGGATCCGGAGCTTGTCCTTTCGGCGGACAACATGAATTTCGTGATGACGGGGGATTCCCGCGTCCGTGTGGAGGTGGCACAGTTTTCGCTAAAACGGGCGAGGCTTCGCGATTCCGGCTTCATAAATGCTCTTACGAGCAGGCTCTATTGGGGCGAGGACGTCAGAAATCATTAAATATTGCGATATGGAAAACAAAGGGAACGTCCCTGTTCACGTGTCCATCATCATGGACGGCAACGGCCGCTGGGCGAAGTCTCGGGGGAAGGAACGGATATACGGCCATTTCGAGGGCGTCGAGTCCGTGCGCGCCTGCACCGAGGCCTGCGTTGAGGCGGGTGTGAAATATCTCTCGCTCTATGCCTTTTCGGAGGAAAACTGGAACCGTCCCGAGGAGGAGGTCTCCGGGCTTATGTCGCTGATGGCGCGCTGCATGGCGAACGAACTGCCGACGTTTCTCAAGAACGGGGTGCGCTTCGTCGTGCTCGGGCATCGCTCGCGTCTTTCTGATGAACTTAACGCGACGATTGACGATTGCATGGCCAAGACGGCGGCGGGAGATAAGCTCACTCTTATCCTGTTTATGAGCTATTCGGGAAAATGGGACATATTTCAGGCGGCAAGGCGCATGGCGCTTGAGGCGGCAGAGTCGCCGGAAGCCCTTGAGCGGCTGAAGAATGCTGAGATGTCATATTTCGACTCCTATCTCGTGACCGCCGGCATACCGGATCCGGACCTCATCATCCGCACTTCCGGGGAGACGCGGCTGAGCAACTACCTTCTGTGGCAGGCGGCATATTCCGAATTCATTTTCACCGACACTCTCTGGCCGGACTTCCGCAAGAAGGAGTTCCGCGAGGCGCTGGAAATCTATGCGAAACGTGACCGTCGGTATGGCAAAGTGAAATAAATTGCATATATTTGCAGGTTGTATGTGCCGCGTATGAGACGGCACATCATAGAATGACGAAATACTAAGGTTTGAAGATAGATGGCGATTAGATTCAGATTCCTGTTCTGCGCGGCAGTTCTGCTTCTCCTTGCGGGGGCGGTTGCACGGGCGCAGTCCGGACCTACTGTGGATTACGGCAATCCTCAGAAATATGTCGTGGGCGGAGTGTCCGTCGAGGGCAACAATTATGTGAACAGGGACCAGATTATCCAGCTCAGCGGTCTGCGTGAGGGAATGGAGGTGACAGTGCCGAGCGATTTCTTCTCGCTGCTCATCGACAAGATGTGGCACAGACGCTATTTCGAGGACGTGGCGGTGGCCATCGACTCGCTCAACGCCACCCGCGACACGGCCTTCTTCAAGATTACCGTCGCCGAGCGCCCGAGGGTTTCCAAGTGGACCTTCTCAGGCATCAAGAGCGGCGACCAGAAAGACCTCAAGGAAAGGCTCAACCTCAAGCCGGGAGGCGTGTTCTCGGACTATGTCGCCAAGACCTCTACCGACATCATCAGACGCTTCTATGAGGAAAAGGGCTACAACAACGCCTCGGTCGATATCCAGACCCGGCGCGACACTCTCGTGAAGGGCGCAATCCGCGTGAACTTCGCCATAAGCAGGAACGAGAAGGTGAGAATCAAGAAGATAGACTTCGGCGGGCCTTATGACGTTAAGGAGTCGAAGCTCGTCAAGTCCATGAAGAAGACCAGGGACAAGAGGCTTCAGAACTTCTTCAAGTCCAAGAAGTTCAACGAGACCGAGTTCAAGAACGACAAGAAGGGGCTCATCGAGGCCTTCAATGAGGCGGGCTACCGCGACGCGAGGATTCTCAGCGACACTGTCTATTTCGTCGAGCCGGGCAAGCTTGAGATTGACTTCAAGATTGACCAGGGAAAGAAATATTATTTCCGCAACATCACATGGACGGGAAACTCAGTCTATCCGGCAGAGACCCTGAACGAGATTCTTCAGATAAAGAAGGGCGACGTATATGACGTCGTGACTATGGAAAAGCGACTTTTCGGCGGTGGAAAGCAGAATGAGTATGACGTGTCCAAGCTCTACAGGGACAACGGCTACCTCTTCTTCAACCTCCAGCCTGTCGAGCTTAACGTCGTGGGGGACTCCGTCGATGTGGAGATGCGCGTGGTGGAGGGCAAGCAGGCGACCCTGAACAACATCATAATCAACGGAAACGACCTCACCAACGAGAAGGTCGTGCGCCGTCAGGTGTTCACGCGCCCGGGCTACCTCTTCAGCCAGTCCGACTTCGAGCGCTCCATCCGTGAAATCGCGTCCATGGGACAGTTCGACCCCGAGGCCATCGCGGATCCGAACAAGGGATATTCCATAATTCCGAATCAGAACAACAACACCGTCGATGTCGTCTATAATGTGACCGAGAAGCCTTCAAGCCAGCTTGAACTCTCGGGAGGATGGGGCGGCAATACATTCGTCGCCACCGTCGGCGTAAGCTTCAACAATTTCTCTACGCACCGCTTCTTCGACAAGACGGCGTGGAGACCGGTCCCGCTCGGAGACGCGCAGAACCTTGCGTTCAGATTCCAGACCAACGGTACCTACTATACCTCCCTATCGGCAAGCTTTTCCGAGCCGTGGCTGTTCGGCAAGAAGCCGACGTCGCTGAACCTCTCGCTCTACTACACGCGCCAGACCAACTCCTACCTCGCGTTCAACATCCTGAACAACGACCAGTACATGGAGGTCTATGGATTCGCGGCCGGAATCGGAACACGCCTGAAATGGCCTGACAACTACTTCGTGCTCTACAACCAGCTGAGCTGGCAGACGTACCGGCTTCAGGACTGGCAGTACAACTTCCTGTTCAACACCGGCGTCTCGCACAACCTGAGCTACATGGTAAGCCTCTCCCGCAACTCCACTGACCAGCAGATTTATCCGCGTCAGGGTTCGGACTTCTCGGTTTCGCTCCAGCTGACGCCTCCTTACTCTCTCCTCAGAAAGAAAGACTATGGAGTTCTGGACGCGAACGGCAAGCCTACCATAAAGAATCCCAAGGACATTGACTACAACCTCCAGTCTTCGGAGACCCGCTATAAGTGGATTGAGTACCACAAGTGGCAGTTCAAGGGCGCCGTTTATACGAAGCTGATCGGCGACCTCGTCCTGATGACCCGTGCCCAGTTCGGATTTCTCGGCTACTACAACCGCAAGTGGGGATATTCTCCGTTCGAGGGCTTCCGCGTCGGCGGCGACGGAATGTCCGGCTACGACACATACGGCTCCGACATCATCTCTCTCCGAGGCTACGAGAACTACTCTCTTACCCCGACGAGCACCTCGCAGTACAACAGTTCCGGAAACTACTACGCCGGTAACGTCTATGACAAGTTCACCGTTGAGCTCCGCTATCCGGTGGTGCTCCAGCCGCAATCGACGATTTATGCCCTGCTCTTCCTCGAAGGCGGTAACTGCTGGAGCGACCTTCGTGACTTCAACCCGTTCCAGATCAAGCGCTCGGCAGGTGTCGGCGTGAGGGTTTTCCTCCCGATGATAGGTCTGCTCGGTGTTGACTGGGGATATGGATTCGACGACTCTGTGAACGGCAAGAGCCAGTTCCATTTCGTCATCGGACAGCAGTTCTAAGACTTTGAGGATGTGTGGCACAGGTTTAGCATTGCTGCGCCGGGGTTTGTCGATGTCCGGGAGGGGACACGGATGAATGAATATTTGTAAGTGAAAAATATAAAACAGTTTATACGATGAAAAAAATTCTTTTTGTGGCAGTCGCCTCGCTTTTCGCAACGGCTGCATTTGCCCAGGACGTAACCACGGGGCATGTCAACACCACTGAACTGATTCAGCTTATGCCGGCGATGGACACAGTCAGAACTCGCCTTGACGAGGCCCAGAAGGAAGCCAACGAGACATATGGCGCGATGATGGAGGAGTTCCAGTCAAAGAATGCCACCTTCCAGCAGAAGCAGGCTTCATGGACTCCGGCGATAAAGGCTTCAAAGGAGAAGGAACTTCAGGACATCTACACCCGACTTCAGGAATTCGAGCAGTCCATCGGTCAGGAACTTCAGCAGATGCAGCAGAACCTTCAGGCCCCGATTTACCAGAAGGTGAACGAGGCAATTAAGACGATTGCGAAGGACAAGAAGCTCGCCTATGTGTTCGACGTGAACTCCGTACTTTATGTGGATCCGGCCCAGAGCATCGACCTCACTCCGGAGCTTCGCGTGATTCTCGGCATTCCTGAGGGACGCACGCTGGCTTCGCTGCAGGAGGAGCTGCAGGCGAAGGCCGCAGCTGTTCAGCAGCAGTAAAAGTAAAAACGTCCTAAGCGGTACGCTTGCTGCGTTGTGCTGCGACAGATTAAATCCTCTCAACCGACAGGTTGCTGCGGTTTAATCTTCTTGCACGCCTTGCAATCGCACCACTTATGACATTTTTACATCTCGGGAGATTGAGTACTGCTGTGATTTTTCTGAATAATATGAGATAAATATTGATGGGGCTTTGTTATGACGGGCTTCTGAAATATATGAATTGAAGGACTTTGTGAATTTTTTGTTCACAAGGTCCTTTTTGCAATAATAACCACAAAACACTGAAACATGAGGACTGAAAGGATTATGGCCTCGCTGGAGGCGAAGTACGGGGAACAGAGGGAATACTTGCAGGCGGTGCGGGAGGTTCTGGAGACCATTGAGGAGACCTACAACGAACATCCGGAATTCGAGGCGGCGCGGATTGTCGAGAGGCTTGTCGAGCCTGACAGGATTTTCACCTTCAAGGTGACATGGGTGGATGACAGGGGAGAGATTCGGGTGAACACCGGCTACAGGGTGCAGTTCAATTGCGCCATCGGTCCCTACAAGGGCGGGCTGCGCTTCCACCCTGCGGTCAATGTCTCCATGTTGAAGTTCCTCGGTTTTGAACAGACATTCAAGAATGCGCTCACGACTCTTCCTATGGGCGGAGGAAAGGGCGGCTCCGACTTTGACCCCAAGGGCAAGTCCGACGCGGAGATAATGCGCTTCTGCCAGGCCTTCATGCTTGAACTGTGGCGCAACATAGGCCCGGACACTGATGTCCCTGCCGGAGACGTGGGCGTGGGAGGGCGCGAGATAGGCTACCTGTTCGGAATGTACAAGAAGCTCGCGAGGGAGCATACGGGCGTGCTGACCGGCAAGGGCATGACATGGGGCGGCTCGCTTATCCGCCCGGAGGCCACCGGCTACGGCGCCGTCTATTTCGTGCAGGATATGCTCCGTCGTGAGGGGCTTGACCTGAGGGGGATGCGTGTCGCTGTCTCGGGTTTCGGAAACGTCGCCTGGGGAACGGCGAAGAAGGCTGTTGAACTTGGCGCGAAGGTGGTCGCAATCTCCGGCCCCGATGGCATCGTTGAGATTCCTGAGGGAATGACACCGGAGCAGATTTCCTATATGCTTGAACTTCGCGCGTCCAACAATAATGTGGTGGAACCGTTCGCTCATAAGTTCCCGGGCACGGTCTTCACTCCGGAAAAGAAGGCATGGAGCGTGAAGTGCGACATCGCGATGCCGTGCGCGTTCCAGAACGAGATGACTGAAGATGATGCCCGTGAACTGATTGCAAACGGAGTGAGGCTTTGTGCTGAGGTCTCCAACATGGGGTGTCAACCTGGTGCAATCGCCGCCTTTCAGAATGCCGGCATCATGTTCGCGCCGGGCAAGGCCGTGAATGCGGGAGGAGTGACGACTTCCGGTCTGGAGATGACCCAGAACGCGATGCACATCTCATGGACAGCCGCTGAGGTGGATGCAAAGTTGCGTGAAATCATGCACAGCATTCACGAGACCTGCGTCGCGCACGGGACGGAGCCGTCAGGATATGTGAACTACGTCAAGGGTGCCAACATTGCAGGTTTCATGAAGGTTGCCCGCGCGATGCTTGAGCAGGGAGTTATATAATCTATACCGTCAACAGTATTATCACCCCGCAGACTCCGATGTAGCCATAGACGACTTTGCTGAAGAGTTTTGCGGGGATATGTCTGAATACCAGTGCTCCGACGGCCGTGCCTATGGCAATGCCGCCGAGTCCGGTGAGGTAGTCTATGCCCACGGTCCGCGTGAGATAGCCGCTGCCAGCCCGAGTGATGGTCATCATCGCGTTGCCGAGCAGCAGGTAGGTCTGTATCATTGCCATATAGTGTTCCTTATCAGGTTCAGAAGACATGAAATAGAGCACAGCCGGCGGGCCCTGCATCCCGAAGAAACCTCCGAGCAGCCCGCTGACCGCGCCGGCACCGATTTGTGCCGGGACGCCCGGGCGGATGTGGATTTTCTCGCTTAACAGGAAATAAAAGCTCGTCAGGATTAGAACCGCTCCGAGAATCCGCCGCAGAACCACGTCGTTGATGCTCCTGAGCGAGAACACCGCGACGGCCGAGACCACGGCGAATGTCAGCAGCATCGGCCACAGCCGCTTCCATGTGATATATTTCCGCATCCTGAAGGTTATGAACAGCGAGGTCGTCATCGCCAGCATGCCGCTGAGAGCCGTGGCCTCGCCGTAGCTGTCTGTCAGAAAAGGGAGTACTGTCATGATGAAAATTCCGAACCCGAAACCCGTCGTCCGCTGTATGAAACTCGCCCCGATGCAGAGCAGAAATATGTAAAGGACATTGATTGTCATACCGGTCATTTGTCAAATCCACGCAAACTTAACGAAAAATCCCATGAATGTCAATATGAGTTTTGCAGTTTGACAAAAAATCGCTATCTTGCAGCCGGAAATGGAAAAAACGTCTGTCATATCTGTGATGTCCATGCGAATGCAACGCTAAGTTGCATTGTTTTTCTTGTGTCCGTAACCGTGCGGGATGTGCGGCCGGAATCAAATCCCCAAAGATTATTTTTTTTCATTATGGCGATTCTCGCATCGCAGGTTTCTTTATGCTTTGACGGTAAGGGAAAATATGGATTATGCAGAAACACGAATATATTTATAATCATCGATTTGAATTTGAATGTGGGAAGTCTTTGTCTTCCTTGAGGGTCGTTTTTCACACATCGCCCCTCATGAAGGGAGAGTCGCCTCGTGATGCGGTATGCGGAAGAAAAGTCGTGTGGATATGCCATGCGCTGACTGCGAATTCGGATGCCGAGGACTGGTGGTCGGAACTTGTCGGAAAAGGGAGAGTGTTGGATCCTGACAAATATTTTATCGTATGCGTCAATATGCTCGGTTCGTGCTACGGGTCTTCTGGACCTTCTGAAATGAAGCCGGATGGCAGTGGCCCGTATCTTCTTGACTTCCCGGAGGTTACTGTGCGGGATATGGTCCGGGCCAACATTCTGGTCCGCGAACACCTCGGGATCGGGAAGATTGACTTTCTCCTCGGCAGTTCCATCGGAGGATTCCAGGCGGTCGAATGGTTGGTGACTGAACCTGACATCATCGGCAGTGCGCTGCTTATGGCGACATCGGCGAGAGTTACTCCATGGCTTACGGCATGGGAGGAGGCGCAGCGGATGGCCATTGAGGCAGACCCGACATTTCGGCATCCGGAGCTTCTGCTTGAAAGAAATGAATGTGAAGGCGCTTTCGCGCAGTTTCATTCGGAAACCTCCGAACCTCGCGCGGATGTGTTTCTCAGGGGAGGACAGGCGGGACTGAAGGCGGCTCGTGCCGTGGCGTTGCTTTCCTACCGCAGCTATGCCGGCTACAACGCGACTCAGGCCGAGAGCGGTGACGACACGCTCTTTGCCGGACGCGCCGCCTCATACGAGCGTTATCAGGGACTGAAACTATCTTCCCGCTTTGACGCCTATTCCTATTGGAGCCTCTCGCTTTCCGTTGACAGTCATAATGTCGGACGTGGTCGCGGGGGTGTGGCAGCAGCGCTCTCGTCAATCAGAGCGAAGGTGACGGCGGTCGGCATAGACAGTGACGGCTGTTTTCCTCCCGGAGAGGTTCGTGAAATGGCCTCGCACATCCGCGGCGCGGAGTATGCCGAAATCACGTCGGCATTCGGGCATGACGGCTTTCTTCTTGAAAATGAACAGATTGGCTCTATCGTTGCCCGCATTCTCGCCTCTGCGGGAGATTAATGTGGACAGAAAAAGTGCGTGGGATTTGAGAGTTTTGATAATGAGATAAGTTTAATATTCGCAATAAGTAAGAATACTAGCGAAACTTAAATTGAGCAATATATGCAAGTTTTGAAATTCGGCGGCAGTTCGGTGGCAAATGCCGCAAACATGAAAAAGGTAGTGGACATAGTGAGCGCTGCGGTTGAAAGGGATCGCACCATTCTGGTATGCTCGGCAATCAGCGGCTTCACGGATGCCCTGATACGCATCGGGCATCTTGCGGCATCCGGTGACAACGGATATAAAGCGATCATTGACGAGTATGAGCGGCGTCACATCGACATCCTCAGGGAGCTGCTTCCGCTCGAGAAACATGAGGAACTTACGGAAATATGCCTGGGGCATTTCGCTTCTCTTCGGAGCATCGCGCAGGGCGTGTTTCTGCTCGGTGAACTCAGCCGGACCAGCCTCGATTCGTTAATGTCATTCGGAGAGCTGCTTTCAACGCGAATAATCGCAACAAAACTCGCGTCCGTCGGAATCTCGACAAAATGGGTTGATGCGCGCAGGTTAATACGTGTGGAGAAACGACTCTCGCTCCCGGAGACGGCAGCAACGGCCGCGCCTGTGGCTCCGGTTGTGGATGTACATGCCATGGAAGCGAATGTGTCTGCACTCATCGAATCCAATCCGATTATATCACTTTTCGTGGTTCCGGGATTTATTGCCGCCGATTCATCCGGACGCACCGCCACTCTCGGCCGGGGAGGCTCTGACTACACGGCCTCATTGCTGGCTGTATGCAGCGGGGCACGTCTTCTTGAAATCTGGACTGATGTCCCCGGGATGATGACTGCAAATCCCGGGCTTGCCCCGGCAGCGCGCACCATCCGCAACATTTCCTACCGCGCGGCTCTCGAACTTTCGCATTTCGGAGCGAAGGTGATATATCCTCCTACGATACAGCCTGTTGTCGCCCGTGGCATCCCGATATATGTCAAGAACACTTTCGACCCCTCGTCTCCGGGCACGCTCATCGAGAAGAACCCTCCGCGAAGCAAGGACAAAGTCATCGGCATCTCAAATTCTGACAACATTGCGCTCCTGTCTCTCGAAGGAAGCGGAATGGTCGGCATCCCGGGATTTTCCAGCCGCCTTTTCGACACTCTCAGCCGCAGCGGAATCAACATAATACTCATCACCCAGGCTTCGTCCGTCCACACGATGTGCATCGCTGTTTCAGAATCCGATGCTGACAAGGCGAAGGAGGCTGCGGACAGATGCTTCGCATACGAAATCTCGCTTGGAAAGCTCAACCCTCTGAAAGTGGAAAGAGGCTATTCCATACTCTGCCTTGTCGGGGATGACATTATGGCTCAATATGGTACGACTGGCAGGCTGCTTTCCGCTCTCGGACGCCACAGCGTGCAGATTCGGGCAATCGCTCAAGGGTCGTCCGAAAGAAATGTCTCCGTGATCGTGTCTTCGGCGGACGTGCCTTCAGCCGTGCGGCATATTCACGAGGAATTTTTCGAGACGTCGTCAGTCCGTGACATAAACCTTTTCATAGCCGGCTTCGGCACGGTGGGGAAGGCTCTTGTCGAAATTATCAGTTCGCGTCGGGACGACATTATGACGAGAACCGGCAAGCGCGTAAACATCATGGGAATAAGCAACAGCAGAAGATACGTGCTTGCTACGGAGGGACTCGACCTTCATTCGCGGCGCTTTGCCGGAAGTGTTGCCTGCGGGGAAAAGGCCGAGGCTGTCAGAGAGGTGGAAGCCTTGCTCGAAAACGGAAATTCCGCTGCGGATGACGCTTATTTCGAGGCACTTGCAGGTGTGTCCATGGAAAACTCCGTGTTCGTCGACTGTACGGCAAGCTCTGACATTTCATACAAGTATGCTAATCTTTTCAGACGCGGTTATTCTGTGGTGGCGTGCAACAAAATCACCTTCTCGGCCCCGTTTGCACAGTATTCCGCCCTTAAGACAGCCGCCTTGGAAACAGGTGCCTCTCTGAGGTATGAGACGACGGTCGGAGCGGCTCTCCCAATCTTGGAATCGGTACGGCGCTGCATCAACTCGGGAGACAGAATCCACTGCATCGAGGCCGTGCTGAGCGGCACTATGAACTACATTTTCAGCACCTACTGCGGAGGACCGGCCTGCGGCTCGGAGCTGACTTTCGCCCAGGTGGTCCGCAATGCGCAGGCAGCCGGTTACACGGAGCCGGATCCGCGTCTTGACCTCAGCGGACGAGACGTGCTGCGCAAACTCCTCATCATGGCACGCGAAGCCGGAATTCCTGAGGATGAGGCGGACGTGGAGTCTGTGCCGGCGCTTGCTCCGGAGTACTTTTGCGGTAAGGTTGACGCCTTCTACAAGATGTTGGAAGACAATGAGTCCGTCTTCTCCGCGCGATGGAAAGCCGCGGCTGAAAAAGGCTGTCGGCAGCGCTTTATAGCCCGTGTCGAGGAATTGCCGGACCACGGCTACAGGTGCAGCATGGGGCTTCGGGACGTTTCCCCCGGACATCCCCTCTACAGTCTTTGCGGAACGGACAATTCCGCCATAATTACCACGGACTTTTACCCTTCTCCGCTTGTCATACAAGGCGCCGGAGCCGGCGCGTTCCAGACTGCGGGCGGGATCCTGAATGACATACTGCAATAATCGTTTTAATATGAAAAAATATAAATTTGAAACACTCCAGGTGAGGGCGGGTCAGGAAATAGACCCTGTGTCTAAGGGGACGGCGGTCCCGATCTATCAGAGCAGCGCATATGTTTTTGACGACATGCAATACGGGGCGGATCTTTTTGCGCTCAGGCGTGCCGGCAACATCTACACGCGGCTCCAGAACAGCACTTCTGACGTGTTTGAGAAAAGGATGGCGGCATTGGAGAACGGCGTCGCTGCGGTTTCCACGGCATCGGGACAGTCGGCAGTCTTTCTCAGCATAACAAACATCTGCGGCCCGGGAGACAACATCGTGGCTCAGCCATATCTCTATGGCGGGACTTTCACTATGTTTGCGGTGACTCTCCGCGATTTCGGCATTGATGTCCGTATCGCAAAGTCAGACAGCGCCGATGCTCTCGCGGCTCTGACGGATGACAGGACAAAGGCCATATATCTTGAAAATCTCGGTAATCCTGCGTTTAACATTCCTGATTATGAGCCTATTACAGAAATGGCGCACAAGAAGGGAATATGTGTGATTGTCGACAATACATTCTCTTGCGGAGGCTATCTTTTCCGTCCGATTGACTGGGGCGCCAATGTTTCGGTACATTCCGCGACGAAGTGGATATGCGGACACGGGACCACTCTCGGAGGCGTGGTAGTCGATGGCGGGAACTTCGAATGGACCAGTGAGAAATATCCGCAGCTTGCAGCTCCGTCAGAGTCATATCACGGGATTATATATAAGGATGTGTTCGGCCCCGCCGCATTTGCCGGAAGAGTGAGGGTTGACGGACTCCGCAACATCGGGCCTGCCCAGTCTCCTTTTGATGCATTCCTGCTGCTGCAGGGACTTGAAACGCTGTCGCTCCGTGCCGAACGCTGCTGCGCGAATACATTGGCCGTGGCGGAATTCCTTGAATCGCACCCGGCTGTTGAATCAGTGAACTATCCGGGGCTCAAGTCAAATCCTTATCATAAGCTGGCCTGCAAGTATCTGCAGCATGGTTTCGGCGGAGTGCTCACTTTTCGCGTAAAGGGCGGATTCGATGTTGCAGCGAAGTTTGTCAGCCGTCTTGATCTGATCCTGCATGTCGGCTCCGTCGGTGACAGCAAATCCCTGATTGTCCATCCTGCCTCGACTACCCATTCGCAACTGAGCCCGTCAGAGCAGGTTGCCGCCGGAGTCTATCCAAACATGCTGAGGCTTTCGGTCGGGACAGAGAATGTCGATGACCTTATTGATGATCTTCGTCAGGCACTTTGAGAAGCTGTTTTAATTTTTAACGAAGTATTGATAAAAATAAATGTGAGAAAAAATTAAAACAGCTTCTGACTTCAGCAATCGAAAATCGCGATTGCCGTTATGGAAAAAATGACTAAATTTGCAGCCTTTATGTTCGTGGGGCTGCAATTTTTTTTGCCTGCCGGAGCATATCTCCGGACGATTGCCTTCACGAGCCGGGAGTCTCATTCCTGCCATATAGTAATGACTATAAAACAATAAACATAAGACAAATGAGTGACAAGAAACTCAACCTCAAGTACGCGGTGTGCCTTCCTGTTGCACTGGTACTTTTCGCTTTCCTCTGGTTCTTCCCGATTGAGCCCGTGACCATAGGAAACCTCACGTTCGGCTATAGCCTTTTCTTCGGCGACGGCGTTCTGTCGCAGGTGGAAGTAAGGGTCATAGCCCTGTTCGTCCTCGCGGCGATGTTCTGGATTTTCGAGATCATCCCGACCTGGTGTACCTCCACGATGATTATCGTGCTCATGCTCCTGACCGTTTCCGACCAGGCGGCCTTCACATTCGCTTCCGACGCGAACGTCGGCAGCCTCATCAGCTACAAGTCGATTCTCGCGACCTTCGCGGAGCCTACAGTGATGCTCTTCCTCGGCGGTTTCGCCCTGGCTCTCTGCGCGACCAAGGTCGGCCTTGACGCGCAGCTCGCCCGCATCCTCATGGCTCCTTTCGGAACCAATCCCAAGATGGTGCTCATGGGCTTCCTGTTCGTAATCGGGCTGTTCTCCATGTTCATGAGCAACACTGCCACCGCCGCAATGATGCTCGCGTTCCTTGCCCCTGTGCTCAGGTCGCTTCCTGACGAGGGCAGCAAGATTGGCCTTGCATTGGCGATTCCGATTGCGGCGAACATCGGAGGCATAGGAACCCCTATCGGAACCCCTCCGAACACGATTGCGCTGAAATATCTCAACGAGCCGTCGTTCATCGAGACCATCAACGGGAAGCTCGCCGCCGCCAACGAGGCTCTCGGCACGGCATTCGAGCCAATCGCCCGCATCGGATTCCCGGAGTGGTGCTCCGTCATGGTGCCTTTCGCGCTGCTTATGCTGCTCATCTCGTGGGGCGTGCTCCTTCTTATCTTCCCGTTCAAGGTCGATAAGATTGAACTGAAGATTGAAGGCAAGCCTAACAAGGACAAGAACTACTGGATTGTCGTCGTGACTTTCATCGTGACCGTGTTCCTGTGGATGACCGAGAAACTTCACGGGCTCAACTCATATGTCGTCGCGATGATTCCTGTCGGCGTTTTCGCCGCCACAGGGGTGCTCGGCAAGAAGGAGCTCAAGTCGCTTGACTGGGATGTGCTCTGGATGGTTGCCGGAGGTTTCGCGCTCGGTCTCGGACTGAACAAGACCGGGCTGGCGACGCACCTTGTCGAGGCGATTCCTTTCGGACAGTGGATGCCGCTTCTCGTGCTCGTCGTCGCAAGCCTGCTCGCATACGCGCTTTCAAACTTCATCTCCCACTCGGCGGCTTCGGCTCTGCTCATTCCGATTCTTGCCGCTGTCGCGACCGGAATGGCCGGCACTCCGGGATTCGAGGGCATGGGCGGTGCGGCCACGCTCATCGTGACGGTTGCCGTGACCTGCTCCCTTGCCATGCTCTTCCCGATTTCGACTCCGCCGAATGCCATCGCGCATTCCACCGGACT
>DJPQ01000064.1:0-2362 GCA_002439805.1 Bacteroidales bacterium UBA6408 | reverse complement strand
ACCATCAGGTTGCTGCGGTTTTATCTTTACCGGATGCCTTGCACTCCATCTTCTTATTCAAATTCCTCCATTTAGGTTGATAATAAGAAGCGGATTGCTGCGTTATCCGTCTTCTTGTCCAAATTCCTTTATCTCAGTATAATTAGAATGAGAAAGATTTTATCAAATATTATTTGCACGATGGCACTTCTGAGCGTTTCAGCAAGTGCCATTGCTGCGGTTGGACCGGACGGGATTTCTGGCGCGACCAACTCTCAACGGCCTCATGAGGCAGTTGAGGCAGCCCCTGAAGAAGTCAAGAAAACTCCTGTGAAGGAACATCTTCAGAGCCATTACAAGTTTTACGGATTTGTCCGTAACTATATGACTTATGACTCCCGCGAGTCGGTGGCGGGGACGGGCGACCTGTTCTTCTACCTGCCCAAGGACCGCAGTCTCAACGATGCAGGCGAGGACCTGAATCAGAAAAATTCCTTCCGCTTCCTCGCCATTACTTCACGGGTTGGCGTGGATGTTTCCGGCTATCAGTTGGGGCGCACTGCGATGGGGGCGAAGATTGAGGCGGATTTCTATGCCGGGCTTTCCGGCGTGACCGGCACGGCTACCCTTCGCCTGCGTCAGGCATATCTTACCCTCGGGTGGAAGGATCTTCCGCTCTCCGGCGGGCATCGGGCAAACGTCGGGCTCAAGATCGGCCAGGCGTGGCATCCCATGGCGGCCGATCTCTGCCCGGTGTTCACGCTCGAGTCCGGCACGCCTTTCGGACCCTTCAGCCGCACGCCTCAGCTGACGATGGACGCCGCCCTCGGCGAGCATTTCGTCCTCACTGCCTCTGCCCTGTGGCAGATGCAATACACCTCGACGGGTCCTGACGGCGCGTCTGCAAACTACATGAAGTACGGCTGCACCCCGGAGGCCTACCTCGGAGCAACCCTCAAGTTCGGAGGATGGCTGACCCGTGTCGGCGTGGATGTGCTCAGCATCAAGCCGCGCACAACCGGGAAGGGCGGATTCTACGAGACTCTTGACGGAGCGGCGGAACCCGTGTGGAAATCCACGACGGTGAAAGTCTCCGACCGCATAACCACGGCCTCTCCCTTTGTCTATATGCAGTATGTAAAAGGCAAACTGGCTCTCAAGGCAAAGACCATTTATGCTCAGGCCGGCGAGCATTTCAACATCCAGGGCGGCTACGGAATAACGAAGAAATTTGCGGGGGAAGGGCAGGACGGCCACTACGAATACACCCCGACACGCTCATCGTCGTCATGGTTCACCGTTTCTTACGGAAAGAAGTGGGCGCCGATGCTGATGCTCGGGTACTATCAGAACTTCGGGACGGCAAAGGATCTCATCAGCGTGACCGGTGACGGCATGGTCTCAGAGACGGACTTCTATTTCTCGAAGAACAGCTTCAAGAACCTGAACCGTCTCTACCGCATCTGCCCGGCGCTCATCTGCAATTTCGGAAAGCTCTCTCTCGGACTCGACTACGAGTTCTCCGGTGCTCAGTTCGGGACTCCGAAAGAGGTGAAGTCCACGGGTGCGGACGGCAAGACAACCATCACGAAGTATTACTACAATTCCAGAGGTCTCGCCAAGGACGGTCTCCACTGGGTGCACAGCCACCGTGTTCAGTGTATGGTGAAATTCACTTTCTGACGCAAATCTGTCGGCGGGGCTTGAATCCGGAGGGTGGCGCTCGGACGCTTATAGCAATGCCGGTGGGTTTGCACGGACTGAAAGGCACGGCTATTGCAGTTGTTTTCAACATCTTGAACATCAGGATGTTGTTTTGTATAATTGTTAATCTGTATGCTTATGGCAAAGACAACGAAGTACGAATGCCTCCGCTGCGGTTGGGTTTATGACCCTGCGGAAGGCGACCCGGACGGCGGAATCGCTCCGGGAACACCGTTCAAAGACATCCCGAACAGCTGGAAATGTCCGGTCTGCGGCGCAGCCAAATCAGACTTTGCCGAGTACCCTGAGAATTAGTTGCTACCATTAAGAAGATGCTTTCACGGCATCTTCTTTTGGTTTGTTTCGGATACGGGACTGCGGGGCCTCTGAACTTTTTCGGTCTATATTTCGATTTCATCGCCCTTTTCTGCGTTCGGTATAGCCTAAGCAAGCTTGGCTCTGCTCTCACTTATCGAAAAGACTCTTTTCTCATCAGTCATGTACATCCGGTACACTCCTTCTTCCAAGAGAAATCTGTACTCGAAAATAATTGACAAATCTGAAGCAGTTTATTTTTTCACGTTTCTTATTGCCGGATGAGGTTCAGAAATTCGTTGCGGGTGCGTTCGGAGTTTAGGAATGCACCGGAGAATGCTGATGTCACGGTTATTGCGTTGGC
>DJPQ01000089.1:2529-7232 GCA_002439805.1 Bacteroidales bacterium UBA6408 | reverse complement strand
TGGATAGACGGGGTGGAGCTCCTTTATGAATGATAGGGATATATCCCAATATTCTTGACAATATGACCCGAAAAAGCCTGAAATATATCCTTGCAGTCATTTTCCTGTGTCTCGGAACGCAAGTTTCCGAGGCACAGAAATATGACAGGGGATATGACAATTCCCATCAGCCTGTCTTCGCTCCAAAGGGCACGTTCATGGTCGGAGGAAACGCGAGGTACTCGTATCACGCGATGAGCAACTACAGCTTTCTCGTCGTCGATGGAATCAATTCCAGCGGATACACGGTTTCCGCGACCCCGACTTTCCTCTATATGATCAGGGACAACATCGGGGTGGGGGCAAGCCTCTCCTACGACAGGACGCTGCTCGACCTGGCCACCGCCGACCTTTCCGTCTCGGAGATAAGCATGAGCGTCAGGGACTACTACCGGCTCTCGCAGAGTTTCGGAGGTTCGCTCGCGTTTCGTCCATACATCCCGCTCGGAAGCTCCGGACGCTTCTCCATGTTCGCCCAGGTCGGACTCGGCTTCTCGATGGGAAGGGTCAGGAACACGGCGCAGGTTGACTCCCAGACGAAGGGGACATTCACCAACCAGTACAAGATACTCGTCGGGGTGAATCCGGGATTCACGGCGTTCATCACGAACCATCTCGCGATGGAGCTCAGTATCGGGGTGCTCGGATTCAACTATTTCTGGACCGACCAGACCCACAATCAGGTCACGGGCGGCTCCAGCAGCAACGCCAACGCAAGTTTTTCACTGAACCTCGCCTCCATCGCGGTGGGATTCGCCTACTATCTGTAGAATATGTTTTATTTTTCATCGCGCATGAAAAGAATACTGATAATACTGGCTCTCGTTCTCGGCCCGGTTTCCGCCTCCATTGCGGCTTCCGCCGGTGCGGACCGCGTCTCCTCCAAGTCGGATACGACGGCTTCGGCGAAAAAGAAGCGGGAGCCGACGCTTGTGCTCGGAAAGAGGATTGTGCGCGACACCACCGGAATCAGCCGACGCAGTCTCCGCACCCACCTCATTGTCCCGAAGCACGACTGGCAAATCGGGATGGCGGCCTCGTATGTGAACCTTTCCGCCGACAACAGCGAGTTTCTCCTGCTTCTGAACAATTCCAACGCCTACCTCTCGCTCGCGAAGATTTCCCTCAACGGTGCATTCGCCTACAGCGACAATCACGCCGTCGGAATCCGCCTGCAATACACCAACGGGAACTGCGCCGTCGATGCAGCCACGCTCGACCTTCTCGGCAATTTCTCCTACGATGTCAAGGACATAAAGGCCAAGACCTTCTCCTACAGCGGAGCCGTGTTCAACCGTTCATACGTCGGGCTTGACAGCCGCGGCCGCGTCGGAGTTTTTCTTGACACCGGGCTCGGCTACACAAAATCCCGCAGCGACATAAATATGTCCGCCGGAACCTACACCGTCAATAACAAGTTCAGCCTCACGCTGAGTCCCGGCATCGTCTATTTCCCGATGAACACGATTTCGGTTTTCGCTTTCATCAGCCTTGCCGATATATCCTACAATAATTCAAAGGCTTATAAAAGTTGGAACTTTGCCGGTGAACGGAATTTCTTCCGCGCTCAGGTCCGGCTCGACCTCTTCTCTCTGGGCTTCGGGCTTTCCGTTCATCTGTAGCCGGCGAATGCGCCCCGGATATACTCACCAGTCAATAAGACCATATTTCTCAAGATGAAAAAAGAACGTCTCTCAATATTCATTCTTCCGCTTCTTGCACTCTCTTGCGTCAAGAACGACATTCCCTATCCCGTCGTCGTCCCCCATATTCTGACGCTCGATGCGGAGGGGGCGAAGTCCGTTGACATCGACAATGATGAACTGACGGTCAGCATCGTCCTTGAGGAAAACGTCGATTTGAAGAATGTGAGAATCACTGGATATACTACTGACATTGAAGAGAACCGTCTGACCGTCTCGGACGAGATAGCCGGTGTTCATGACCTCACATCTCCGTGGACGGTCACGCTCTCGACATGGCAGGACTACAAGTGGACAATTTCAGCCGAGCGTCCGGTCGAGCGCTATTTCACGATTGAGGGGCAGGTCGGGGCGACGGTGATGGATGTCGAGAACCGCAGGGCGATAGCATACGCCAGCAAGACGGTGAACCTTTCGGACGTGACGGTGAAGTCGTTGAAACTCGGCCCCAAGGGAGTGAGTACATATTCCTTGAATATCAATGATATAAAGAAATTTGTCGATGCGGACGGAAATGCCGTGTCGGTCGAGGTCGAGGTGAAGAGTTTCGGTGATTCGGAGTATTGGACTCTTTTTGTCGAGCATTCGGACATATCCGTGAGCGTCAAGAGCATGAACATCTGGACGAAGGAGGTCTATCTCACGGCAGTCGGTGTGGAAGGGCAGGCCAACGGGTTCAGATACCGCGTGGCCGGAGCTTCAGGATGGACGGAAGTCAGCGGCTCTGAAATCACGGCCGACGGAGGTCAGTTCACCGCGCACATAACGGACCTTCTGCCGGAGACGACTTATGAGTTCTATGCCTACACCGGCGATGACATGACCGATGTAGCCCGGTTCACGACCGACCCTGCCCGCCAGTTCCCGAACAACAGCTTCGAGCATTTCAGTAAGGTCACTGACGCGGATTATTACAAGTGGTACGACCCGTCATGCGACGATCCCGAGTCCCGCGAAATCTGGTGGGCCTGCGGGAACGGCGAGGGCAAGGACGGCGTTGCCGGCACGGGCGCTCTGGGGCTTGTGCTTACCTATCCGGACGGCAACGACAAGGTTGACGGCGGATGGTCCGTAAGGTGCGAGTCGAAGAGTCTTGCCGGCGTGCTTGCCTGCGGAAACCTTTTCACCGGGCGCTTTGATAAGTATAAGATGGATCAGAATGGAACAGGCGGTTCCGTCAATTACGGTCGTCCGTGGACTACCCGCCCTAAGGCTCTGCGCGTATGGTATAAGTATCAGAGCGGCAAGATTGATATCATCGGCAAGCTTCCTGTCGGGGACAACACAAAGATTGGAGACAACGACCGTTGCGAGATAGCCATTTCTGTCGGTAACTGGGATTATAAGCGAATGGGTGGAAATCCTGAATCTCCGGTCTATGTGAATACCGTAAACGGGCCATACTACACCTCCAAGTCCGAGGGTGTCATCGGCTTCGGTCATCTCGTCAGCGACCAGTCCTGCGACTGGACTCAGGAGGAGATTCCGCTCGAATACAAGTCCCTCACTGAGCGCCCGACGCACATCATAGTCACCTGCGCTGCCAGCTACCTCGGCGACTACCTCACCGGCTCCTCCAAGACCAAGCTATGGATTGATAAGATGGAATTGGTATACTGACGGGCGCCTAAAAGGCGGTATGCTTCGCTGGCCGGTTTATCAAAATCCTCACAACCATCAGGTTGCTGCGGTGTTTGACTTCACCGTCCGCCTTGCATCCCATCCTTTTTCGCTATATTTGCTCGGCGACTCCTCCGGCAACCTCCTCTTCTGCAACCTCAAATCTATAGACTGCAGGCAGGCGCTCGTCACCGTCTGAAAAACACATTCTTCAGCCAGTATTCGTAGAGCGGGTCTTCAAAAGTGTAGCATTTCCCGAAGTCGTCAAGAATGTCTTTTGCGACCAAGGCTTTGCGTGCGCGAGATATTTCCGTGGTTGATTTCAGCCCGTATTTTTCAATGACTTCCTTTGAAGAGAGGGCCTGTTCTCCGTTTACCATCGCATGGAGAAGGTTCTGCTGGGTGAGCGTCAGTGTCGCGGTTAGCGCGCGGTTCAGTTCGCCCTGCTGTCTGAGTATGTCCTCGAAAGCCTCCTGCACGGTGCCCTCCTCGCAGATTCCGCTCTGGCAATGCAGCCAAGCCGTCTGCGCAAGCTGCTGAACATAATAGGGATTGTTGTCTGCCAGCCTGACTATCTCCTTGCACTGTTCAGTGCTTATGACCTTTCCTGTCTTTGCAAATTCGCCGGCAATGAATTCCGGCCAGAAACCGGCGTCAATCTTTTCAAGGAAATAAATCGCCCCGAACTTGTAGAACGGCATCGATGCCTTGCCGAAGACTTCCATCATCATGTGCCTGCGGCTTCCGAAGAGACAGTAGGCGACGTGCTGCTGTAGCTGCCACTTTGCCCTGAGGTTCGCTTGGAATGCCCTCGGATCCCGGAACTCTCCTATTTGCTGGAACTCGTCGATGCACACCACTATCTTGATGCCGCGGTCCCTTGCAATCTTTTCCGGAAGCTCAAGAATCTCGTCCGCACTCCTCTGCGGCTCCTTAATCTGGAATTGGACAGATGTCGGTGCCGCCGCGTCTCCGAAACTGATTCCTGAAATGATGGCGGCCGCATATTTCCGTATTGTCATGAGGATGTTGTCCGCTGTCGTGGCGGTCTGTCTGATGACCTCCGTGGCCATCTTTTCATAAAATTCATCCTCAGTCCGGACATTGAAGATGTCGATGAACACGACTTTCAGCTCCTTGTCCTCTTCCATGGCTCTGCTCGCAGCCTTGTGGACAAGCGATGTCTTTCCCCACCTTCTCGGCGAAATCAGAATCGTGTTTGTCAAGCTTCTGAAATTTTCCGCCAAACGAGCCGTATCCTTTTCCCTGTCTATGAAATTTTCTCCCTCGGCCACCCGGCCGAAAACAAACGGTGCTGCCATGATACTACAAATTTTGATG
>DJPQ01000089.1:0-2444 GCA_002439805.1 Bacteroidales bacterium UBA6408 | reverse complement strand
TTCTGAATTTTTGCTGTGGCGATTGCCCACTACAAGAACATGGTCAACATGATTGGTAGAAGTGTTGTTTGTCCGTCTTTCTTAAAATCCTTGGTATATATCAGATACCTGTTGCCGATAAACAGCTTGTATTGCTCATAATCGGTATGTGCAGGCAAGCCTACGGTCGGGTTGTCCGCATGGTGAGCGAAATTCACCGTAAGACTGTCTTACGCCTATGTTGAAGCTTGTCAGAGCGCCGCGACAAGATGCCTTATGCTGTCGAGGCGGGACATGAATGACTTGTCGTTCCGTATTCTTTGCATATTGAACTTGTGCTGCAGAGCCATGAGCGAGTCGGCGGGAATGTCAAGCGCCGCCTCAAAGAGCATTGCCGTCGATTCCGTGACGCTGCGCCGTCCGTTCAGTATGTCATTCAGAATGTTATATGACATACCCATCTGACCCGCCAGTTCCTTTTGGGAAATTCCCCTGTATTCAATCTCGTCTTTCAGAACCTCACCCGGATGAGTGGCCCTGAAGCCGTACATTTTCGCTGTCATAAGCATAATCATTTATAGTGATTCGACAATTCCAATATGTTGCATACCGTCACGACAACCTCCGCTTCTACCTGTTTTGTCTGAAACTCAATGCGATATTGGTCATTAACCCTGACGGATTCTATTCCAGACTTGTCGCCGACAAGTTTCTCGTAGTTCAGCGAACGGTATCTATATAAATCTTCCACGGCAGACAAGGATTCCAACAAATCGATGGTTCTGATGTACTTCGCAACAATCTGAGGCTGAAAGCGGTGTTTCTTGTCACTGCTTTTCCCCTTGATGTAGAGGTCTTCCAGATATTGTTTGTCAAAACGAATTTCCATTGTTTCAAATCCTTATCGGAGTGCAAAGGTATAAAATATTTTAGATAATACACAGAAAAGGTGGAGTTTTTCGCAAAAATGGGAGGGCGGACGAATCCACTCCGTCTTTTGAATAAGAAATCTATTCATGTTCGCTGCTTTGGAATCTGCGTTGAATTGTGAACGCCCGCGTTCATAATCTTCAAGTGGTTGCGAGACAGATATATGTAGAGGATAAATTGACAAAACAGCCATAATTTTGTGTCGAGGACGCACCAATATTGAATATTGACCAAGTTACGCCCTCAATATCCACTCCCGCTTGTCTGACATCGGAGAGATTTGCATTGTTACGGAAATCAACAAAGGATAAGTATTTATTCGCTGTCATATCCAATAAACTCAAATTGTTGTCATTGCACAACAGCTCCTCCAAGTCATGATTGCTGTACAAATTCAACTTGCCAAGCTTATTATTCGCCACATTCAATTTTTTCAGTCTGACACAGTTGCACAAATCCAAAGACGCAATGTTGTTACCTGCACAATTCAGAATCTCTAATTCCGTATTTTTTGTAACGTCAAGATAGTCAAGGGCATTCTTTTCGCAATCCAAGTCAATCAATTTTGTGTTTTTCGAAATGTCCAGATGAGAGATACTATTTTGACTGCAATCAAGTTTCTCAAGGCTTGTCATTTTATCTGCCACACCATCAAGCGTTGTGATGTTCATCTCCGAGATATTGACATCCTTGGCGTTAGCCACGGCTTCAAGTTCAACTATGCCGTCATTGTCGGTGTCGAAATTCTGCAGCAGATACCTGACGAATTTCAGGTCACTGCAAACAGGCGAAAACCTGACATAATCGGAGACGAGGTTCTTGTCGGATGCTGTCACCTTCATGTTTATCGATGCCGAAATGTTTCCCAAGATGAAGTCCTTGTTCAGGCCTTCGCCTGAAACTGTTACGGACAGAACTCCGTTCTCGGCTGTCGCGCCCTTGACCTTCAGGTCAACAAAGTCTCCGGCTCCGGCCTTGGTGAGGGTATAGACGGCGCGGGCGGAGAGGACCGACTCCTAGTTGGCGGCGATTTCGGAGGCGGCATCGGCCGGATGAACGTCGAAGCGTAGCGTCACGTCGCCGGGGATTATGTCAAGTGCGTCGCGGGTGTATTCAATGCGCTCGGCTCCGTCGGAGTACCTTGGGATGTATGATATGGAGGTTATCCGGCTGACAATCTCCTCAAGGCGTGCGACCCTGTCCTCAAGGGCGGAGAGCCGTGTCTTGATTGATTCGATGTCGGTTTTGACACCGGCTATCTTGTCCTCGACCTTTGCTATCTCCGAGGCGAGCTTCGCGGTTATCGTCCCATCGTAGTCGCTGATTGCCTTGGCTATGGCAGCGGTGTAGGCCTCGACAATTTCAGTCCTTGTCGTGTCGAGTTTTTCCTGAAGAGCCTGTATGTCCGAGACGTTCTGCGCGATTGCAGCCGCGTTGCTCCGGATGGCCTCGGCGTTCTTCGCGATGAGTGATGCGTTCGAGGCTATGTCCTTGGTGTTCTGAAGGACGGTCTCGACGCAGTCTTCGATTCCGCT
>DJPQ01000075.1 GCA_002439805.1 Bacteroidales bacterium UBA6408 | reverse complement strand
CCGACCCAAACGGTCTTCGAGCCGTCCTCGTTGTCGATGATGCGCCAGTCGCACGGCACGTGGCTCGTCTGGCGGTGGTGGTGGAACACGTTCCACTCCACGCCGCCGCTTATCCACGCCCCCGTCATCCCGACGTTCGCCGGCTTCACCACGTGGTTGTGGTAGAAGATGTCGTACCCGTTCGTCTTGTCCACCGCGTACAGCAGCCTGCCGCCGAACTCCGGCACTATGCACAGCTCCACGTACTCGTTCTCCATGTACAGGCAGTCGTAGGTCACGTCTGCCTTGCGCCGCGTCATGTTGTCGTTCAGGGGGTAGGGGTAGACGCTGCGCTTCGCCCTCTGGTACGACCAGTCCCGCTCGAAGATCGGCGACTGCTCAGCCGGGTCCAGAAGATAGGTCGGCATCGTTATCTTCCCCTCCCAGGCCTTGACAGTGGAAGAAACTTCATTAACTGCGGATGCCGCAGCGGCGTCCGAAGACCCCGCGACCGCATCCTGCGCATTCAAATTGGCCGTCAGCATAAGCCCGAAAGCCATAACAATAAAAATTTTTCTCACCATATACATTCAATCATTTTCTTAATAATCAAACAATTACACAAAAAACATTTTCATCAGGCTCAATCCACGCAAACCGCCAAGAAAAGCCAGGATGTGTTTGCATCAGATTTTTGAGGATAGATTTCTCTTTGAAGAAGGAGTGTACCGGGCGTACACGACTGATGAAAAGAGGAATCTTTTCGATAAGTGAGAGCAGAGCCAAGCTTGCTTGAGCTATGCCGAACGCAGAAAAGGGCGATGAAATCGAATCTAGACCAAAAAGATACGCAAATGCTTAGTACCAGCCGTCGTTCTGAGAAAGTGCAGGATTCTTCTCCTTCTCAGCCGAAGGCACCGCCCACTTGAGGAAGGCGTCACCGCCGTAGCTGTAGCTATAGACAGTCTCGCCCCAGCACTGCTTCAGGCCGCCTCCGTTTCCGAACTTGCGGTCCTTCCAGATGCCCCAGCGCAGTTCCTCAAGATAGAGCTGCTCCTCGCAGGCAAGTTCCCAGTGCTTCTCGTCCTGAATGCGTCCGAGCATATCCTCCTGTCCTGAAACACGCAGCCAGTCCGGACCGGAGTTCAGAAGAGCCACGCCGGCGCGTGAGCGGACCTGATTCACATAGCCTGCCGCCTCGGAGGTTCGTCCCTGCGCGTTCACGGCCTCCGCAAGGCAGAGGAGTATGTCCGCATACCTTATCACAGGAACATCGACCGGGTTGTAGAGAGGGTAGGCATATTCCTTCCCGACGGCGACGAACTTGCGGATGCAGTAGAGCATATCCCCGGTAGCCCTAGTGCGGAGGTCGAACGACGGGGCGTTCTCGCTGCGGTACGGCCAGCGAATCTGGTAGTTCTGCGCCGCGCCGGAGGCGAATCCGCCGAGATAGTCGGAGTACGGGGTTATGACCGTCGCGGCAAGGCGCGGGTCACGTCCGGTGAACGCCGTCTGAATCCTCGCCTCGTTGCCGGAGACGTCATATTTCGACATATCCGCCCCATAAGCGCTCATCGTCAGAGACTCGTTCTCCGTGATGTTGTTCCGGAGGAAATAGACGCTGCGCTCCTTCGGTGACATGGATGAATAGCCGGGAATCACGTCGTCATAGGAGAAAGGCTTTCCGTTCGCCCACTGATAGGACTCGACGAAATCGGCGTTCATGTAGAAGTTGTTGTTGCCGTTTCCGCAGGTCATCCAGTTGCCGTAGCTGCGGCTGTAGGTGTTTCCGTGGTCGCTCACCTCCTCCATCGTGACGGTGAAGACCATCTCGTCGCACTTTTCGTTCTTCTCAAGGAAAAGGTCCGCATACGAGCCGGCGGTGAAGAGCCCGTAGCCGCACTCGCCGACCTTCAGGAAGTCCGCCTCGGCCTCGGCCCACATCTTCTTCCACATATAGACCTTTCCGCGCAGGGCGTAGGCCGCGCCCTTGGTGATGCGCCCGTAGTTGCTGTCGGCGGCCTTGTACTTGTCCGGAATGTCCTCGCAGGCAATCACCGCATTCAGGTCGTCGAGTATCGTCTGCCATACAAACTCCTCGCTCTTGCGCCCTCGGGTATATTCAGAAGGGGCGAGGTTCTCAAGATAGACCGGCACGCCGCGCCACAGGCAGTTCAGACGATAATAATAGAACGCCCGGAGGAACTTGCACTCGGCGATGCGGCGCTCGCGTATCTCCTGTGACAGAGCATCGGTTCCGCCGATGTTGTTGATGACGTCGTTAGCACGGTTGATGCCCTCGTAGAAGCGCTTCCACTGGTCGCTGAACATCGAGCCGTTCGACTGAATCTTTCCGGTGAGGAAAGGATATCGGAGGGAATAGGACTCCTCGGCCGGGTCGATGCACGAGGAAAGCGCGTCCCAGTTCAGGCCGTCGGAGGAAATGTAGCCGGCGAGAAGGTTGCTGTAGGCCCCAACCACTGCATCTTCGGCGAGAGTGGCCGACGAATAGACCGCCTTCGAGCTGACCTCGTCATAGGGGAACCTGTCAAGGAATCCGTTGCAGCCGGCTGCGGCAAGCGAAACGGACAGGATTATCGCAGATTTATATATATTCTTCATTGTATTTTCTTTTTAGAATTTGATGCTCAGACCGAACGAGTACTGCCTCAGAAGCGCGTAGTAGTTCATCTTGTCCGTTATCTCGGGGTCCATTCCCGGCCATTCCGTGAACGTGAGGAGATTCTCGCCGCTGAAGAATACGCGCAGGCTGGAGATGTGCGCCTTACGCATCCATTTCTCAGGGAAGGTGTATCCGAGAGTGACGTTCTTCAGACGAAGATAGTCCGTCTTGTAGAGAAAGAGGGTGGAATATGCGTTCGCGCCGTTCTGCTCCGAACCGTAGTTCATCGTGAGACGTCCGTGCTTCGAGGTGATGTTGGTGCGCGGGTCGTCAGGGTTCATCGGGTCGTAGAAATAGTGGTCGTATGCTATCCTCTTGGGAAGTGTGAACTTATAGCTTGTGGAATATGCGTTGAATCCGACATATCTCCAGTATGCCGCCGATCCGCCGGCGCCGTTCCAGAGCATCGAGAAATCTATTCCCTTCCATCCCAGTTCAAGCTGGAGTCCGTAGTAGAACTTAGGAGTCTGGGAAGTTCCCTGGAACATGTAGTCGTTGGCATCGCCATAGACTCCGTCCCCGTTCACGTCGGCGTAAATGTAGTCGCCGTACCATATTCCCGCCTTGTCGATGGTCTTGTTCGGGAGGAAGGTGTTGCCGGCGCTGACCATGGCCTCAAGCCACGCCATATCCTCCGGAGTCCTTATCATTCCGTCCGCCGGGCCTCCGTTCGGGTTCACCGAGCCGTCGGCGAAGAAGTGGCTGCCGTCGCCGGAGTAGAGGTTCAGGAGATAGTGCTCGTTGATGAGCTTGCCCTCCATCACGCGCCGCGCCCCGTCAACGGTGGTGGTCACGTCGCCGATGTTGCTGACATAGCTCCTGTGGCCGTTCTCGTCGGTCACCCAGCCGGCCTCAAGCGCCCCCTTGTACTTGGAAACCTCATTGTGGTTGTAGGTAAAATTGCCCCTGATGCCGTAGTGGAATCCCTTGATGTCGTCCTTCCAGCCGAGCGCAAGCTCCACTCCCCTGTTGGTCACCTCGCAGAGGTTCTGGTAGGGAGCGCCCTTGTTTCCGATTGTAGCATAGACCGGAGCCTTGTAGAGGATGCCGTCGGTCAGCTTGTTGTAGAAGTCGGTCTCGAAGCTGAGACGGTTGTCGAAAACGCCGAGCTCAAGTCCGACGTCGGTCGACGTGGTGGTCTCCCATGTAAGGGCCTCGTTGGAGAGGGTCGAGACCATGCCGGAGGTGAGCTTGTTGCCGTAGGAGTACTGGTAGCCGGTCGCGTAGGTCGATTGCCAGTCATAGTTGCCGATGGAGTTGTTTCCGAGCTTTCCCCATGAGGCGCGGAGCTTCAGGTTGTCGATGCCGGAGTTCTTCATGAACCGCTCCTCGCTGATGCGCCATCCAGCCGAAATCGAAGGGAAGAGTCCCCAGCGCGACTGGCGGGCGAAACGCGACGAACCGTCGTAGCGGAGGTTGGCCTCGAAGAGGTAGCGGCTGTCGTAGGCGTAGGTCACGCGCCCGAAAACGGAGGCGGAGGCGAAGTCAGTCTGGCTTCCCGTCACGTCCTTAGGATCAACGTCGAGCGCGTTGTTCAGCTCCGTAAGCTGGTCGTTGTCAAGGCGTTTCTTCGTGAGTCCCTCGTTGATTTCGTTGGAATACATGGCCTCGAATCCGACCATCGCGGAAACGTCGTGCTTCTTCGCGAACGTCCTGGCCCACGAAAGATTGTTCTGGAATGTCCATCGGTAGGCCTGACGGTACTTGCGCGTGAGGCTGAGGTTGTCGAGGTTATCGTAGATGTATGCGTCCTTGCCCTCACGGAAAGAGAATGCGTTGAGCAGCTTGCGGTTAGTGCGCGACTCCGCGCCTGTGCGGGAATAGTTGAACGAGGCGTTGTAGCGGATGTCGAGCGGAAGCTTCACGTTCGCGAAGGCTATGGCGTTCACATAGTGGGTCTTGGTGCCTCCGCCCATACGGTTGAAGAAGTAGAGGTTGTTGCGGGAGTCGGATGCCTGCTCCGGGTTCTCCATCCAGCCGTATTTCCCGTCATAGTAGGGATATATTCCCGGAACGGCGCGGGACATGAGTCCGAAATAGGTGTCGCAGACCTCGGTGTTCGACTCATATCCCCAGATTTTCGTCCCGATTTCGAGCCATTTCGTAATCTGCGAAGACACGTTCGTGCGGAGCTGGAATTTCTTCGATCCGGTGTTGTCGATGACTCCGGGGTTGTCGATATATGACATGGATATGAGATATTTCGTGCCTCCGGCGGAACCGTTCGCGGAAATGTTGTGCTTATGATATATTCCCTTCTTATATATGGCGTCCATCCAGTCGGTGTTAGGATAGGCGACATAGTTCGGGTAGCCGGAGTCGGAGATTCCGTTCGGGTCCTTTTCCTTCTCCCTCCACAGGTCAATCATCGCCTGAGAGAACGGAGCCGTCGCCCCGATATTTTCGGCGGACTCGTTGATTATCGCCATATAGTCGGCGTAGTTGGAGATGACCTCGAACTTGCTTGCAGGCTCGTTGATGGCCATCATCCCGTTGTAGGAGATGCTGAACCTGCCCTTTCCGCCCTCGCCTCCGGTCTTGGTGGTGACGAGCACGACTCCGTTCGCTCCCCTGTTTCCGTAAATCGCGCAGGAGGCGGCGTCCTTGAGTATGGACACGCTGAGGATGTCGTCCGGGTTCACGTTGGCAATCGTGCCCTCGAAGCCGTCAACGATGACGAGCGGGCTCGCAGCGTTAAGAGTCCCGATGCCCCTGACGCGGATGGAGATGTCCTCCGAGCCGGGCTGGCCGGAAGCCTGACTGACCTGCACGCCGGGGCTCACGCCCTGAAGCACCTGGGCGGTGGAAGTCACCGGACGGGACTTGACCTCGTCGGCGTAATCGACTGAAGCCACCGCGCCGGTCACATTGACCTTCTTCTGCACGCCGTAGCCGACGACGACGAGCTCGTTCAGGGCGTTGGTCTCCTGAGCGAGCGTGACATTTATCACCGCCCGATTGTCAATGACGATGCTCTTCGTCTCGAAGCCGAGGAAGCTGAAGACGAGTGTCTCCCCTTCCGCCGCACGGATTTCGTAGTTTCCGCCGATGTCGGTGATTTCTCCCCTTGTCGAATTGAGCACGCTCACGGAGGCGCCCGCAAGCGGTTCCTGAGAATCGTCGGTCACGCGGCCCTTAATCAGATGGTTCTGCGCGAGCGCGGCAGAGCCGACAAGCAGGGACATGGCAATGACCAGACTGCGTTTTAATGCTATCATAATCTTTATGGTTAGTGTTATCCTTAAAATCCGTTCCCGGCCGCACGTACGGGAACAGATGCAAAATTCACGATTTCGGAGCAAATCGGATAGAACAATAGAAGCATTCTCTACAACACTCCCTGCAACCCGGACGCGGTTTGGCTTTCCTGAGAGCGCTCTTTCATATATTCCGCAGGCTGCATTCCGAACTGGCGCTTGAAGCACTTGGTGAAATAGGACGGAGTGTTGAAGCCGACCGCGTAGCAGACCTCGTTTATGCGGCAGCTGCCCTTGGAGAGCATGGCTGCGGCGATGTTGAGACGCTTTGTGCGGATGTAGTCGTTCGGGGTGGTCCCGAGGAGACCCTTGGTCTTGCGGATGAGGGTAGATTTGCTCAGGCACAGCCGCTCGGCAAGTTCGTCGTTGCCGAACTCGGTGTCGGAAAGGTTTTCCATGATGAGGCTGTCAATCTTCGCGAGGAAATCCTCGTCGCCCGTGGTGATGTCGAACTCCTGCTGACGCACCCTCTGCCCGGAGAGGTGCGCGGTCTTGAGCGAATCCCTCTTCTTGGCAATGACCTCAAGGGAACCGAGCAGGTAGTCGAGGCTGAAAGGCTTCTCGATGTAGAGGCTCGCGCCGCTCTCCATGCAGGCAATCTTCGCCTTGGCGGATGAAATCGCCGAAAGGATGACCACCGGGATGTGCGAGGTGGCGAAGTCCGAGGTAATCCTGCGGCAGAGTTCTATTCCGCTCATTCCTCCGAGGGCGATGTCCGTGAGGACGATGTCGATGTCGTTCTGTTCCAGCAGCGTCACCGCCTGCTCGGCCGAGGATGCCGTCACGACGCGGTAGGACGCGGACAGCTTGCGCGAGAGGTAGGCCGAAAGGTCCTCGTTGTCCTCCACGACCAGAATCCGGAGCTGCCCCTGGACGCTTTCGTCAGAAGGCGACGGCTGAGGCCCGACAGTCTCCGGCGCCGAGGCCTTGTCGGCGTTGTAAGGCAGCCTGAGGATGAAGTCGGTGCATCCCGGCTCGTCGCCGAGGGTCAGCGAACCTCCGTGCATCTGCGCGAGGTTCCGGGCGAGCGGAAGTCCTATGCCGAAGCTCTGGGAGTATGGATGGCGCTCGTCGCTGTACTGAACGAAAGGCTTGAAGATTTCCTCGCGCCGCCCCGGAGGGATTGCCGGGCCGTCGTTGCGGAAGGAGACCGTGATGCCGTCAGGGTCCGTCACGAGCGAAATCCGGATGTAGGTCTCGGCATATTTCACCGCATTGTGCAGCAGGTTGTTCAGAATCTTCAGAAGAGCCGCCTCATCGACCCATATCTCCGCATGAGGGCCCGAATGCTCAAAACTTATCGCGATGTTCTTCGTCCGCACGGTCTCCTGAAAGTTGAACTTGAGGAAATCAAGTTTCTCCACGACATCGACCTTCCTGTATTCCAGCACCCAGCCGTTCTCCTCAATCCGCACGAAGTCAAGCAGTTCCTTCACGAGACGGTCGAGGTAGTCGGTATTGTTCCCGATGACGGTGAGGTCGTCGCGCAGCCCGGCGTCAAGGTCTCCGGCGGACATGATGTTCTGGAGCGGGGTGCGGATGAGGGTCAGAGGAGTCTTGATTTCATGGATAATGTTGTAGAAGAACGAAATCTTCTCGTGGAAAAGTTCCTGCTCCCTCGCTATGCGTTCTTTCTCCCGTGACTTCCTCTCCCGGTTCACCGCCATCCTGTACGAAAGGCGGATTATTACAGCGAGCAGAATTAGGAAGAGCAGGACATAGACTATATATGCCGCTGTTGTTCTGTAAAACACCTCCTTCACCACAATCTTAAGCGGAGGATGCGCCTCGTTCCATATCCCGTTGCCGTCAACTCCCTTTACGCGCAGAGTATATGTGCCGGCGGGAACATTGGTGTAGCGGAAATATCCTGCCCCCCCCCAAATGCTGCCAACCATCATCATATCCCTCAAGCATATACAGGCATTCCGCACTTGCAGGAGAGGCCATTCCGAGAAGAGAGACACCCGCACCGAACGAATTTTGGCTGTGCTGAAGGACAATCTCACGGGTCAGGTCGATGTTCTCCGAAATCGGAGAGCCGTTGCCAGGTCTCACTGTCATGTCATTGACCATGAAGTCCGTCAGCACGAGCGGAGGAATGCGGTTCACGGAGAAGAACCTCTCGGGATTGAAGCGTACGAGCCCGTTATTCGATGAAAAATATATCGTTCCGTCGGCGGTGACCAGTGCAGTGTGGCCCTCGACCATATTGTCGAGCAGCCCGTCGGCGGTGGTCCAGGTACGGAAATCAGACGAAGGGTACGTGAAGGAAACAATCCCCCTGCTCGTGGCCACCCACATCCGGCCGTCCTGCCCCTCGACCATCGAATAGGCTATCCTGCTCGGAAGTGCGCCGGCGGAGTCGTAGCGGCTGAAGGAGTCGGTCGGTCTGTCGTAGCGGAGAAAGCCCTCGCCGTAGCTTCCGGCCCAGACCCCGCCCTTTGAATCCTCATAGACGCACATGAACTTGTCAACCGGGATGTGGCGGCTGCCCTGTTCCCCGTAGCCGTAGTGCGCGAGCTCCCTTGTGCCGGAGAAATCGTAGCGGAAGATACCGTCAGCATAAGTCGATACCCATAATTCCCCGCCGAACGTCTCGACCATACCGGTGACATACATCCCGTCAAAATCGGAAACCGGGACGAAATCGCCCCTGTCGCGGTCATATCTCATAAGTCCGAGCGGGTAGCCGAGCAGAATGTCGCCGGAGGATGTCCTGTAGAGGCGGTGGGCGTTGTCACGCATCTCGCAGCAGTGGCTCACGCGGCCGGTCCGCGTGTCGAGCCTCCAGATGTCGCCCCACGAACCTATCCAGAGGTCGTCCCCGTCGCTGCACAGCGAGCGGATGTTGGTCGGGAGCGTCGAGCGGAAGAAATGCAGAGCGTCGTCGGCGGGGTCAAGATAGAGCAGTCCCCTGTTCTCCGAAGCCAGCCATATCCGTCCCGACGAGTCCTCAGCGATGTCCATCACGAAACTCCCGGCAAGGTTCTCACCGTCGGCCATGTAGTATTTTCTGAAGTTCTTGTGATATTCGCTGGCATAGTTCAGCCCGGACGAGAGGCTCGCCGCCCAAAGCCCGTCGGAGGCGTCCATGAAAACCGCCGTTATATTGTCGCCAGACAGCGAGAAACCGTCCTGGACATTGGACGCCAGACAGGTTGTATCCCCCGTATTCAGGTCATACATGCAGAGCCCCCGTGTGGTTGCGGCCCAGACCCGCCGGTTGTTGCGGTCATAGTGCATATTCTTCGGACGCTGTCCGGCACCGTAGGCAAGATATTGCCTGAACGAGCGTTTCTTGCAGTCAAACTCGCCGAGACCGTTCTTCCAGGAGGACAGGATGATGCGACCGGGAGCAGAGCGCTCCATGGACACGATGTCATCGTTTTCTCTCCACCCCGCGATTTCCACGCGTTCAATATTCTGAAGCCCGCTGTCGGAGTGCCAGATGTCGGCGAAATAGAGCGAAAGCCAGAAGTCGCCGTTGCCGTCAATCGCAAAAGTGCGGATGTTGAACGGAAGGGTCGTGCGGCCGTCCTCGCAGAAGAAGTTGCGGAGCCGCTCCGTCGCCGGGTCATAAGAAAAGAGCCCCAGGCCGTTCACGGACATCCAGACACGTCCGCCGTCGTCGATGCAGATGTGCGTGACCTTGCCGCGCAGGGCGGTGCCTTTGTCGCTTACGGCATCCAGCGGGATGAAGCTGTCACTTATGAAGTCGTAGCGGCTCGCGCCGTTGTCGGAGCCAATCCAGAGATTTCCGTTTCCGTCGGCACAGAGCTGAGTGATGAAGTCGGTGTCAAGACCGAGGTCTTCCTTACTGAAATTGCGGAAGCTGCGTCCGTCGTAACGGCTGAGGCCGTCCTCGGTGGCGAACCAGATGAATCCGTTGGAGTCCTGGGCTATGGAGGTCACGCTGTTGAAGGCCAGCCCGTCGTCGGTGGTGAAATGCGTGAAATACCAGCGCTCCGGACCCGCCGGAGAGGCGTGCAGCGCGGATGCGGACATGGTCAGCAGGAACAGGATTCCCACTGACCACAGCCTCAACATATTTTTCACGTCAAACCTCAACAATTTCATTTTATCTCACGCGTCTCGTCAGAGCATTTTCAGCGAGGTTCCAGTCTGCCCGAAAGCTATTATTTCTTGGCTGCGCCGGTCATCTCGCGGATGAAATCCACTTCCTCCTGGCTGTAAGGCGTTCCGTCAAGCCTGAAGATGTCGTGAAACCACACCTCCGGCTCCGGATCTCCGGCCTTGCTCGTCCATTGGAGGTGAAAGTTACACTTTCCTGCCGTAAGTCCAAAATTTATTGCGCCCACATTGTATTTTTTCAGTATAGGCATACACTCCTTGAAGGTGGATTTCGGCCTCCCCATATACTCCGTGCACACGAGAGGACGGTTGTACGGAAGCAGGAGCTTTATGAACTTTTCGAGGTAGGCAGGCTCCTTATAGCAGTGGAAGGAAATGATGTCGCTGTTCTCCCACACCCAAGTCACCGTCGGCATCTGCGGTGTCAGCGAGCTCGGGATTTCCCAAATCGGGGCAGTGAGCGGCTGGGACGGGTTGATTTCCCTCGCCCAGCGGAAAGTCTCCTTCATCAGCGGGAGGGTCTTCTTCACTCCGCGCTGGGTGTTCTGAGGCTCGTTGTAGAGACACCAAAAGAGAATCCTGTCGTCGTTCTTATAGGTCTTGATTACGTCCTTGACCATCACCTCAAGCTCGTGCCATTTCGTCGGGTCGTTGACGACCTCCGTTCCCGGAACCATACACCACTGCGAGTTGTGCACGCCCTGAACGCTCTCCGGCTGCTTTCCGAGCTTAGGATCCTTACACTTTCCGCCGTTGGTCCAGAAAGTTACGATTGCACGGATGTGATGCTTCTCTATGATGCCGAGGAACTCCTCGAAACGCGACTTGAATCCCTTGGGGTCGGCCGTATAGACGAGGTTGGAGAGGAAAACGCGGACGGTATTGAACCCCAAGCCCTCGGCCCAGCCCATTTCCTTGTCCATGGTAGCAGGGTCGAAGGTCTCGGCCTGCCACATCTCAATCTGGTTGATTGCCGTCGCGCACACATAGTCGCATCCCACAATCCATCCTTGTTTAGCCATCCATGCGTTGGCCTTCTCCTCGCTCCATCGCTCCGCCGGCTTCTTCGCGAAGCCAAGTGTCGCCGCGAGCGCGAGCAGTGTCATCGTAAGTAAAATCTTTCTTTTCATATCTCTGTATTCTTGATTTTCGGGTTTATACATTTTCGGCTTAGTATGTTTCTGATTTTCGGGGATATGCGTCAATCGACGATTGAGAATGAGACCGCCGTCACCTCAGGAGTGGCTGTAGCCGCAGCCGACGTTCCGTTGCCCTTGTCCCAGAAATAGCAAGGCGCACTGTACTTCTTGCTGCCGTCAACCCAAGGGAACTCCCTCGTGACAGCCGAGTTGACATCCGCCTGAACCGCCCCGTCCGCGCACTCGATGCGAATCTTGAGGCTGCCGCTCTTCACCTCATTCTCAAAGGTAATCACCTCCGTTATGACTTTCGGCCCGCAATTCAGAGAGAAAGTACACTCCATAGCCGTCGTGCCGTCGTAGCAGACCTCATTGTGCAGGTTGCAGGTCTTCCACTGTTCTCCGTCAAGGTATTTAATGTACCAGAACACAGGTTCCTGACGCCCGTAGAACGGAGCCTTGAACTCCACTTTCGTCCCGGAGGCAAACTTCTTCACAGGAATGGTGAACTCGTAATAATCGCCGGTCCAGATGCCCTTGACTCCGCCTGTGGATATGTTGCCGGAGTTGACTGTCTCGCGCCACTGCTTGATGCCTGAAGGATGCTCCGGAACGCTCGCCTGATGCCACTCCGCGTATGCCTGCGGCTGTTCGGTGCATGACCAATAACCCTCATCTATCCAACGCGGCTGGTTAGCCTTCGTGAACCGCTGCACTCCATCGACCTTGCTCACAGGGAACAGCACAGGGAATGTGACAGGCTCGACGCCGTCGCCGGAGGCGGAAATGGTCACGTCCGTAACGGCCCCGGCGCTGACGCCCTTGCCCTCATCGTTTTCCTGCGCAAGGAACATGGTCTCGAACGATTTGCCGTTCACGTCGGCGAACTTTGCCTTGAAGCCGCCCTTGGGAACGGTGAACGGCAGGACGGCAACCTGAACCGAGGTCTTTGCAGCCTCAAGCTTCAGCCCGCCTTCAGGAAAGTTCACAGTCATCGAGCTTGACTGTCCAGCCGCAGCGGGAGAAAATTCTCCGCTCACAAAGTCAATGCTGCCCTCGCCGGCAAGCACAACGGACGAGCCGTCTTCGGCAGGGGATATTTCAATTGATTTCAATATCGCCGGAACATTCTCCTCCACGATGTCAATCGGGACAAGGAGGTTCAGAACGGCGGCAGGGGTGCTGACTTCAAGTTCGATGTCCGGAATCACGGTAGTGACGCTCTTGGACGCCCAGAAAGTGAGGTAAGAGTTCACGCCCGCGGCATAGTCCTGAACAGAGGGAATCTTCACGGCTGCCGTCTCCCCGATTGACTCCACCGCCGGCGACACGGCACGGAAGCGGAAATTGTGGTCGGCGGCAAGCGCCGTCACCGCATCATCACCGGAAGCCTTCAATAGCTGCCATTTTTTGTACTTTTCAGACTCGACGAGGCTTCCGTCCAGAAGACGGAACTCAGACACCGGCTTTGCGCCCATCGCCACATCCTGCTCACCTCCTCTCGTACAGTTCGCGGAAATGGAGAACGCCGCGCCCGAAGGCAGCGTCATGCCGGATGTCTTGACGGAGAAATTCACTTCAACGGCTTCGAAGTCAAGAGTCTTGTTGTTGTCCCCGTTCGGCTGGCAGCCGGCCGCAAGAATGGCGGCGGACAACAGTATCATTCCTTTTCTTTTCATTTCAGTTATCAGTTTTATTGTGTTATTCTTTTGCCAGAAACCGGTTCGCCCGGTTGCAGGCTTCCCCGATTTTCAGTTTTCCGCAAATATCGTCTTTATGAAATTCTCAAGATAGAACAAAAAATTCAAACTATGCAAATAGAAATGCCATATGCATATTTCAATGTCCGAAACACTTAAAAATACCTATAAATAGGGATATGCCTTTGCATTCATTTTTCATATCTTTGCTGCGCAAATTTATAACCTACCATAAGATACTATCCAATTTGAGAAGTATTTTTAGGATAGATTCATTTTTGAAGAGGGAGAAAACATGAAGTTATCTGATCTTAAAACAGGGGAGGTCGCCGTCGTCGTAAAAGTCAGCGGGCACGGCAGCTTCAGAAAAAGAATCACCGAGATGGGATTCGTCAAGGGCAGCAGGGTGAAGGTCATACTCAACGCGCCGCTGCGCGACCCCATCGAATACGAAATCATCGGATACAAGATTTCCCTCCGCCGCGAGGAGGCCGAGAAGATTGAGGTACTGACCCGCGAGGAGGCGAGAGAGATGCTCAAGGAGAATCCCGAGGCGTTCGGCCCGTCGCAGCCGCGCAGGGCGATTGAGGCCGACGACTGCATAGACACGAAAAAATATAATCCCGAAAATTCGGACTCGTCGGAAAAGAATATTTCCGGGCGGAGCAAGGGTTCGGAGTTTTCAGACGAAGAGATAAAAGCGCTCGTCGATAAGAAGAGAAAGTCAATCAGGGTCGCGCTCGTCGGAAACCCGAATTGCGGAAAGACGTCGCTCTTCAACATCGCGGCGAACGCCCACGAGCACGTCGGAAACTACAGCGGAGTGACGGTAGATGCGAAGGAGGGGGTCTTTGAACATGGGGGATATACCTTCACCCTCGTCGATTTGCCGGGTACATATTCCCTGTCGGCATACAGCCCGGAGGAGCTCTATGTGAGGAAGAATCTTATCGACGAGACTCCGGACGTCGTAATCAACGTCATCGACGCGTCGAACCTTCAGCGAAACCTCTACCTGACGACGCAGGTCATAGACATGAATCTGAGGATGGTGGTCGCGCTGAATATGTATGACGAGTTCAAGGCCAGCGGCGACCAGCTGGACATCAAACAGTTAGGCTATCTGCTCGGGCTTCCGATTGTACCGACGGTGAGCCGCACGGGCGAGGGAATCGACAAGCTCTTCGACACGGTAATCGCCGTCTATGAACACAATACGCCGGAACTTTCACGCCACATCCACATCAACCACGGGCCGGAACTGGAGCAGAGCATAGACCGGATAAAGCTGCTGCTTCAGAAAAATGACGGCATCCGGCAGAAATATTCGACACGCTACCTCGCGATAAAGTATCTCGAAAACGACAGCGACATCGCAAAGGTCGTGGAGGCGCTCCCGAACAGGGACGAAATCATCGCAGCGCGATTTGAGGAACAGAAGAGGCTGAAGGACATGTTGGGAATGTCGGCGGAGACGGCCATCGTGGAGGCGAAATACGCCTTCATTCAGGGTGCGCTCGCCGAGACATGGAAGCGCAATGACAAGGGACACGAGCAGAAGACCCTTTCGGAGAAGATTGACGCGGTGGTCACGAACAGGTGGCTGGCGTTCCCGATTTTCCTCGTGCTGCTCTTCATCGTGTTCCAGGGCACGTTCACGCTCGGGGCATACCCGGTCGATTGGATTCAGTGGTGCATCGACAAGCTCGGGGAGATGGTCAGCGGATTCATGGGCGACTGGTGGCTGCGTGATCTGATTGTCGATGGAGTCATCGGAGGAGTGGGCAGCGTGCTCGTGTTCCTGCCGAATATCCTGCTGCTCTACCTCTTCATCTCGCTGCTTGAGGATTCGGGATACATGGCGCGGGCGGCGTTCATCATGGACCGCCTGATGCACAGAATGGGACTGCACGGCAAGTCGTTCATCCCCATGATTATGGGTTTCGGATGCAATGTGCCGGCAATCATGGCGACGCGCACCATAGAGTCGCGCAAGAGCCGCCTGCTGACGATTCTCGTGATTCCGTTCATGTCCTGCTCGGGCAGGCTTCCGGTCTATATCCTTCTCACGGCGGCATTCTTCCCGCACCGCGCCGGCCTCGTGCTGCTCGGCCTGTATGTCCTCGGCATCGCGCTCGCCGTCATCAGCGCCCGCCTCCTCAGTCATTTCATCAAAGACGACGACCTGCCGTTCGTGATGGAACTGCCTCCGTACAGGATTCCGACGGCAAAGGCAGTGTTCAGGCACACCTGGGAAAAGTGCAAGGAATATCTATCCAAGATTGGAGGCGTGATTCTCGTCTGCTCGATTGCAATCTGGTTTCTGAGTTATTTCCCGAACCACGACAAATACTCCACCGCCGAGGAACAGCAGGAGAACTCCTACCTCGGCTACCTCGGCAAGGCCGTCGAGCCCGCCCTCTCCCCTCTCGGATTTGACTGGAAGATGGACATCGGAATCCTCTCCGGGATAGGGGCAAAGGAACTGATTGTCAGCACGCTCGGCATCATGTACAGCGAAGACGACGCGGCGGAGGAAATCTCCGGAAGCGGCGCTGGGAACGACTCCGGAGACGGTACCGGAGCTGCGGTGGCAGACTCCTCCGGCGAAAACATCGGCAAGGCACATACTGAGGCCGTAGGCACGGAAAACACCGCAGAAGCGGACACAGAAAATACAAGCCGCCTTCAGAAGGCGCTCCGGAAGCACACGACCCCGGCGGCCGCGCTCGCCTATATGGTATTCATCCTGCTCTACCTCCCGTGCTTCGCGACATTCGCGGCCATCCGCAACGAGGCCGGCGGCTGGAAATGGGCCTTCCTCTCCGCCGCCATGACCCTCGCCCTCGCCTGGATTCTGTCCTTCGCCACCTTCCGCATCTTCAGCCTCATCCTGTAGGCGGTATGTCGGCAATTACGCATAACTCGCGGAACCGCAGTTTTTTTGCCCGGTCCCGCGAGTTATTTCCTTCCGTGCTGAAATCCGCGCTAAAATTTGTGCTAAAATCTGAACAAAAATTTTGCAGGATTACAAATTATGTCTATCTTTGCAGTCCCAATTCAAAGCGGATGTGGCGAAATGGTAGACGCGCTACTTTGAGGGGGTAGTGGGAGTTTTTCCTGTGCGAGTTCGAGTCTCGCCATCCGCACGAAAAAAGACGACTGAATCTCAGCCGTCTTTTTTGTTGTCATTCTGATTCTATTCTTCCGGAATAGGCTTCCATTTGACGGTCTTGCCGATGCCCAGAACGGAGCCGCGGACTGCAATCATGTTGTCTTTGGTGAACTTGACGGTGGCATCGACGCGGATGCCGCTGGTCGGGTCGTAAATCTTGCCCTTCCAGTGCTTCTTCTCCGGGTTGTACTTGAGATTCCACATGATTATCATCTCGTTGC
This sequence comes from Bacteroidales bacterium UBA6408, assembly GCA_002439805.1. Taxonomy (GTDB): domain Bacteria; phylum Bacteroidota; class Bacteroidia; order Bacteroidales; family UBA932; genus Cryptobacteroides. The sequence goes on along the minus strand of DJPQ01000075.1, from coordinate 27,644 downwards.
AGGGCTTGTTGCGGAGAGCCTTGTCGGGATTCTTGGTGTCGAGGAAGATGTTGCCGTTCTTGTCGTACATATTCGCACACCAATAGTTGAGGAAGGTGTAGGTGCCGTCGGCCTCCCTGTAGCAGCGGACCTTGGACTGTTCGCCGTTGTAGTCGATGAAATAGTTGCCGACAATGCCGTCCGCCGTGTTGTTGCGCGACTCCTGTGCGGAGAGCGCGAATGTGCCTGCGGAAAGTCCCATGACGATGCCGAGGGCAAGAGTGATTATCCTTTTCATAAATAAACCATTAAAAAATTCTCCTAATAATATGAAAGTTCAGAATTCGTTGCCTATGATTCCAAATCCCGAACGAATCGCAAATCCTGTGCAAAAATAAGAAGCTGTTTTAATTTTTCTCACATTTACTTTTATGTGTTCGTTCTTTTGGTGTCTTTTTGGCCATATTTTCCCATTTTGCTCGTCATTTAGCACCGCTAAACTCCTCTCAAAACGATAAAATCTGACTCAAAAATACATCTCAAAATAACTGAACAAAAAATTAAAACATCTTCTAAGAAAAATTTCCGATGTCCTCCGGATATTGCACAATTCGGCGATAATCACTATCTTTGCGGGGTTTTCCTCGGGAAGGAAAGCACAAGGTAATTTTATTAAACATTTAAAACAGATTCACAATGGCTGTTAAAATTCGTCTTCAGCGCCACGGTAAGAAGAATTTCGCATTCTTCCACATTGTTGTGGCCGACACCCGCGCACCTCGCGACGGTCGTTACATCGAGCAGATCGGCTCTTACAACCCTAACACGAACCCTGCGACAATCGTCCTCGATTTCGACAAGGCTCTCAACTGGGTGAAGGTCGGCGCCGAGCTCACTCTCGTCACCCGCAGAATCCTCTCCTACGAGGGAGTGCTTCTCCGCAAGCATCTTGACGGCGGCGTGGCAAAGGGCGCACTCACTCAGGCGGATGCCGATGCCAAGTTCGAAGCTTGGAAGGCCGCCAAGGAGGCTAAGGTGAACGCAAAGAAGGAAGGTCTCGTAAAGGCTGCCGACGCCAAGGCAAAGGCCGCCGCAGAGGCTGAGGCAAAGGTAAATCAGGAGCGCGCCGCAGCTCTTGCCAAGAAGGCTCAGGAAGCCGCTGAGGCTGCCAAGGCCGCAGAAGAGGCAAAGGCCGCCGAGGCTGCTGCCGCCGCTGCCGAGGCTGAGGCAACAGAGGCTCCTGCCGAGGCTTAATTTAACCAAGATTTCCTTTGGAAAACCTGCTTAAAATAGCCAAGGTAAGCAAGTCGGACGGGCAGGACGGAGCTGTAGTCCTGAGTTTTCTTTCGTTCGATCCCGACGATTTGGAGATTTCGGAACCGGTGTTCGTCTATTTTGACGGGCTGCCGGTTCCTTTTTTCATTGAAAGTTTCACCCGCAGGGGTTCCGCCAAGGCCGTCGTGCGGCTGACTGACGTCCGCAGCTTCGAGGATGCGGAGGAACTCGTCGGGAAGGAGGTCTTCGTCGAGGACGAGGGCGAATATGAAGATGACACGGACCTGATCGGATGGACGGTTGCGACGGTGAACGCTGACAAGACGGACGGCGGTTCACGAGGAAAGGCCGCATCCCCGGCTGTCCTTGGCAAGGTCACGGACTTTCTCGACATCCCGTCAAATCCATGCATTGAGGTGGAGACAAAAAAAGGAGCGGTGATAATTCCGCTCCATGAAGACTTCATCGTTTCAGCCGACCCCGAGACACGCACGCTCGTGATGTCGCTCCCGGAAGGGCTGCTGTGACGCGGTTCCTTTCCGCAACCGGCAGCCGTCAGCCCATCCCCTCCTCCAGAACCGGTCAGAGATTGTTCCTGAGATTCTGGTAGAACACGGCCTGCGATGTCTGATAGTACGGCACAAACCACAGGAAGCCTATTCCGCCGGTGAGGCAGGCAAGGATGAACCACCCGATGAAGCTGAGCTGCAGCCAGAACAGGTTAAATTTCTGTCCTACCATCATCCGCTGGCTCTTTCTGATGGCCTCGCGCACGGAAAGTTCCGGATTGTCGATGAGGATGTACGGGGTCATCGAGTATGAATATGCCTTTATGATGCCCGGAATGACAAGAAGCAGTGACCAGAGGAAAGTAAAGACAGCGACAAGCAGCGTTCCCCCGATTGCCCTCCAGTAAATTTTGAATCCATAGCCGAAACTGTTTGAGAGTATATCCCCGTTTGAATAGACATAGAGCGCGTTGAATGCGTATGTGGCGCCCACGCCAAGGGGAATGAGGACGAATATGTAAAGGAGCATGGAGCCTCCGTTGAGTCCCATCTGCGCTCCCCACGCTTCAGGATTGTACAGCTGGTAGAGAGAGGTGGATCCTGAGACCACACACGAAATGACTGAAATGACGAGGGTAGCGAGCACCGCCGGCGCCCAGTTGCCTTTCAGCGCGGCGAGAGCCGCATTTTTGAATTCCTGATTAGTTGTCATCATAATGATTTGAGTTATCTTTTTGGTCTATATTTCGATTTCATCGCCCTTTTCTGCGTTCGGCATAGCCCAAGCGAGTTTGGCTCTGCTCTCACTTATCGAAAAGATTCTTTTTTCATCGGCCACATACGCCCGGTATGCTCCCTCTTCAAAAAGAAATCTATCCTCAAAAATCTGACTCAAATCTCCGAGCATCTAATTCGAGTATTCAAGTTGTTCAAGTATCTGAGTTAGACTTTGAGAATGCAAAAATAATGTTTTTGAGTGAAATATTCTACAATATGTCGATTTTTGCCACGAGAGTCGCCGGACCGGTGAGCCAGACATCCGTGAAAAGCGGGGCGTCGGGGTCGTGTGATGAGGCTGCGGATTCTTGAGCAGGGGCGGCGGAGCCATGGGCGACCGGAATGTGCGATGGGGCTGAGGCACCCTGAACTGAGGCATCGCAGCCTTGAGCGGTCGGCACGGTGCGGAGGATGTCTTCGGGACGGATGTGCGGGAGGAAATCGACGGAGAGGCGGTCGTTGAGGGCGTCGACCTCATAGTGAAGCGCTCCGGTCATGAGATCGCGGGAAGCGGGCGCAATGCCACCGAGCCAGGCAGCAACTGCGGAGGCCGTGATTCCTGTTCCGCAGGCGCAGGTCTCGGCCTCGACTCCCTTCTCGAAAGTCCTGACTTCCAGAGGATTGCCGCCAATCACAAAATTCACGTTCACCCCGAGAGGAGCAAACTCCGGAGTCCACCTGAGGTTACGCCCCTGCCTGTCAACATATTTCTCATCGACGGGGTCGTCGAGCAGGCGCACGAAATGCCTCGTTCCGGTGTCTATGAACCAGCCGGAGGCAGCATGGTCGGCCTTCAGGGAATCATAATGCCGGGGCACGGAAATGTCACGCATCTTCAGGCGCACGGTCCGCGTGTTTTCCCGAGGCTCCATAGCCTTCTCATCCCTGAGAAGATATGCCCGATGCATCCCGTCAGGCCCCGCAAATGCCCAGCAGCCGTCTTCGGCAGCGGGACTGAGCCCGAGAAAGTCGGCGAAGGCCACTATGCATCGGCCGCCGTTCCCGCACATCATCCCTCCTGAACCGTCGGAATTATAATAGTCCATCGTGAAGTCGAAGCGGTCGCTCCCGTCTCCGAGCAGCATAACCCCATCGGCCCCCACGCCGTAGTGACGGTCACATATTTCCGAAATATACCTTTCCGTCAGTCGGATGCTACCGTCGCGGTTGTCGGCGACAAGGAAATCGTTTCCCGCCCCGTTGTATTTATAAAATGTCATTCTATTCATTCTCACTGTCAATTCCGTCCAAGTTCACCGCAGGAAGCGCAGCCCTCCATACTGTTTCTCCTGCCTCCCCTCAGAAGCGTGGGATAATCTTACCGCAGCAGTTCCTCAAGACAATGCGAGCCAGCTGGCGCTGCACGGTGTTCAGAGGAGGATCTCACCTCAGCAGCTCTTCAAGCTGTATGGAACCGGAGGTCTTGGAGTCGCGGTATTTCACGATTACGGGACAATAGAGATGAATCCCCGCAGCCGCTCCCGGTCCATGGGCCACCGGTCTTGAACCCGCCACGACCACAGCGCCTTCCGGAATCACAATCCGTCCGGCGTCGTTCCTCCGAATCCACTCCCCTCTCGTCGCGTCATAAACCGAAGTGGATGAATTGATTATCACCCCCGTGCCTACCACCGCGCCGGACTTTACGACCGTTCCCTCATAGATTCCGCAGTTTCCGCCGATGAACACGTCGTCCTCGATGATGACAGGCAGCGCCCCGACCGGCTCAAGCACTCCTCCGAGCTGCGATGCCGCCGAGAGATGTACCCTCTTCCCGACCTGGGCGCAGGATCCCACGAGCGCGTGGGAGTCAATCATCGTCCCCTCATCAACATAAGCCCCGATGTTCACATACGCCGGAGGCATCACCACAACGCTCTTCGCCAGAAACGCCCCTCTTCTGACGCTGCTTCCGCCGGGCACCAGACGCACCCCGTCCGACGTAGAGAAATGCCGCTCCGGCACCGTGTCCTTATCGACGAACTCCCCCATCTGCACGAGCGTCCCGACCCGGAACCCGTCCAGAATCCGCTCCTTCACCTCAACGCTAACGACCCATTCCCCGGCAACTTTCTCCGCCACGCGGAGCGTCCCGCTCTCAAGGTCGTCGCAAAAATCCGAAAATTCCTGTTTTGTCATACTACATTAAATAAGACTATCATCCCCCGCAAGTTTTCTCGCCCGAAATCACGAGACTGCGACACTTTTATGAAATTCAGTGACCGGAAACCGGCGTCCCTAACTCGGAAACGAGTTTCCGCATGAGTTCGATGGTCGAAGGCTGAGCGGAAACGAGAGGAAGTCGCAACTCATTGGCAATCAAGCCCATTTCAGAGAGGGCAGCCTTGACCGGAATCGGGTTGCTCTCGACGAAGCAGGCGGAGAAGAACGGACGGAGGCGATAGTAGAGCCTCTTTGCCGCCTTGAGGTCAAGCTCGCCGGCTCCGAGTTCGTCGCCGCAGATTTCCGGAGCCCCGAGAGCCTCGACGAAATTTACCATCATCTCCGGGAACACATTGGAAGCCACGCTTATCACGCCCTTCGCCCCTGCGGTCATGAACGCCATCGTCAGGTCATCGTCGCCGCTCAGCACCGAGAATCCCTCAGGAGCACCGGCAACAACCTCCGCGACCTGGGCGTATTTTCCCGAAGCCTCCTTCACCGCCACGATGTTCGGAAGCTCATGCGCGAGCTTCAGGCAGGTCTCCGATTCCATATTCGCGCCGGTACGTCCCGGGACATTATAAATCACGATTGGCTTGTCGGTCGATTCGGCTACTGCCTTGAAATACTCGTACTGCCCCCGCTGCGTGGGCCTGTTGTAGTACGGGACGACGATGAGGAACGCATCCGCGCCGTGAGGAGAGAAGAACTCGATGTTCCTGACCGTCTGCCGCAGCGAGTTGGTGCCCGCGCCGACAAGCAGAGGGGTCTTTTTCCCGCCCGCAAGTTCATGAGCCTCAACAATTTCGCGGCAGCGGACAAGCAGCTGGAGCTTCTCTTCGTTTTCAAGGCACGGAGCCTCGCCCGTCGTGCCGAGCGGCACAAGAAAATGAATCCCCGCCTCAAGCTGCCTGAGCACGAGATTCTCGAATGCGCAGAAATCGACGTCTCCGTCCCTGAACGGAGTGACCAACGCGGTTCCGCAACCGGTAAAGAGCATTTTTTCCTTCATAGTCATAAAATATTTCGACGAAAAAAGGGTCACGGCAAGAGCCGGCCCATAAAAATCCGGTGTTCAGGCAGTTACCAAATCCTGAAACCTGTGGACGCCGGACAAAGTTTCCGTAAGCGCCGCTGCATAAACCGCGCCCTGCGCAAGTCCGACACGGGAAAAGGCCTCATGACTTATGGTTATGCGGTCGTTCAGTCCCTCGAATCCGACGGTGTGTATGCCAGGAATCTCGCCGCAGCGCACGGACTGGACTGACACATCGCCGCCCATCCCGGCATTGACGATTTCCGCGATGGACTTCGCCGTGCCGCTCGGAGCGTCGAGCTTGTGTATGTGGTGCATCTCTATTATATATGGCATATATCCTCCCGCCGCGCCTAGCTTCTTCGACAAAAGCGCTACGGCAGCATAGAGAACATTCACGCCTATAGAGAAATTCGACGCATAAATCATTGTGGTACCGCACTTTCTGAAGCACTCCACCACCTCGTTCTCAACGTCGTTCCATCCGGTCGTTCCCACAACCGCAGCCTTGAAATTTTCCGCAATGAAGCGGTAGTTCTCCCTGAATGCAGCCGGAGTGGTGAAGTCTATGCACACGCACTCCGACGCCGTTTCCTTAGGCACGGAACAGATGTCATCGGTCGCAAGGACAAGTTCTATCCCCTTGGATTCCAGTTCCTTCTCGATGATGTGTCCCATCTTTCCGTAGCCGCTGATTATTGCCTTTATCATATTGTTTTTACAGATTTATTTATGTTTATAGATTTCTCCACTCGCTCCGCCCGGTCGAAATGACAAGGGAACACGGTCGAATGATATGGGGATAAGGATATCATCTTTCAAACAGGCAGCGGTGCACCTCACGCACGAGGGCGTCAAGACGGTCGGCCGCGACGACATAACTTATATTACTGTCATTCAGCATCTTCCCAAAGTTCTTCCTCAATCCCGGGACAGCCTTCTCAAGTTCGGGGACAAGTGCCGCGAGTCCGCGTCCTATAACTGTCAGCTGACTGTAGCCCGTCTTGAGCAGAATGTCCGTACTTGCGGCGACAAGCCTGATGAAATTGCCGATGTTGTACGAGAAGTCCAGCGTCACCATCATCTGCCTCCCCGCCGAAGCCAGCATATCGGGCTCTATCCGGCACTCCTCCATGCACCGCCTGAAATCCTCCGAAGCCTTCGGGCTGAACCTCACGAGACAGACGTTCCTCTTGAAGGCGATTCCGCACGGCCCCTCCGGAGCCTCCCCGGAAACGACCGCAGTGCCCTCTCCGGACGGAGTCGAGGAATTAAGCACATAGACGGGAATGTTACGCGCCATTGCCGGGGCTATCGTCTTGGGATGCAGCACCTTGGCTCCGAAACGAGCCATCATGGCGGCCTCCTCGAAGCAGATGCGCGGAATCCGGCGGGTGTTCGGACAGACGCGAGGGTCGGTGGTACGGATGCCATCGACGTCAGTCCAGATTTCAACCCGTGAAGCCCCGAGCGCCGAGGCGATTATCGAGGCGGACCAGTCGGAGCCGCCGCGTCCCAGGACAGTGCCTGCCCCGAGCCTGTTCGCGGCGATGAACCCCTGAGTTATCACGGCCTCGTTCGGATTTCCGTCCGAGGCCTTTCCGTCCGAGGCGAACGCCGTCCCCCTCGCGAAGCACTCGCCCACGACCTCCGGGACAAGTTTGTCAATCAGGTCGTACTGCGGATCACCGCACATATATTCCGAATCCGTCACAATCATCGTCCTCGCGTCGGCGAACCCGGTGCGCACCCCGCGTGAATTGAGCGCATAGCAGATAATCGTCGAAGAGAGAATCTCGCCGTGGGAGATGATAACCGCACGAATCCTGTCCGGGACATCCCCCAGCGCCGTCACGCTGCTCACCACCGCCGCAAGAGTGCCGCAGATTTCATCAACCCTCTCCGCAGCCCTTGCACAGCCTTCCGCATCGGCCGAGAGCAGCGAGCAGACGAGAGACTGATGACGCGAGCGCAGTTCATACATCATCGCGTCCAGCCCGGCGCCGTCCCCGCGCGCCGCAGCGTCAGCAATCGCGTAGAGCAGGTCGGTCACCTTGGAGAGAGCCGAGACGCACACCACCGGGTGCTCCGGCAGCCTCGAAGCGATGATGTCCATCGTGCGCGAGACCGCGTCGAACGTCCCCACGGACGTGCCTCCGAATTTCAGTACAACCGCCATAGCCTACCGTCCCGCCACAATTTCATACATCCTCACATACTGGTCCGTCGCCTTCACGAGCTCGCTCACCCTCACATATTCATCCATGGTGTGAGCAACCAGGATAGAACCGGGGCCGCAGAGACAGCGGTGCGTGAAGCCGTCCAGCTGTGGCGCGTCGCTTCCGAATGCCGCAGGAGTTGTCTCGAATCCGTCGAACACCGTGTAGTTCATCGGCGTATCTCCGCCGAAGGCCTTGACGCTCACGCCCTGCCTCTCGCCGAAGGCGGACATCACGCCGCAGACCCGCGCATCGGAGGCGAAGGTAGTGCGGAAATATATCCTGAAACTCAGCTTGGGACTGAGTATGTTCTGCGGATTCGCGCTCGACAGCCTTCCGATGTTCCACGTCGTCTCCCCGAGAATCTCATCCAAAGGGAAACTCACCCCGCGAAGCTCATTCACCATATCCACGAACATATCGACGGCCGACACCCCATAGCCAGGATAGCCCGAATGGCAGCCCTTGCCCGTCAGCGTCACCTCGAACGACTTGGTGCCCTTGCAGGCGGAGACCATCCTGTTGTCCGTCGGCTCGCCCACCACTACATATTCCGCCCTTATGCCCGCACCCCGGAGCGACTTGGCTCCCAAGGATCCGGCCTCCTCCCCCGCAAGCAGAAGAAGGGCGAAGTCGGAATATCCCCGTCTTTCCAGTTCGAGGCAGGCGTTGTACATCGAGATAATCTGTCCCTTGGCGTCACACGCTCCCCTGCCCCTAACGACGACATCCTCCTCGCCGTTCCGTGAATCCGCGCCGGTCGTATCGACCGCAGGAGGAAAATAGGGAGGGACAGTGTCCAGATGTGTGCAGAACACAATCTTCGGAGTTCCCCACGAGAAAAGCAGGTTCTCCGTTCCGTCCCCGTCGGGATTCCCTTCCGTCACGCCGACAGGAAAGCGGTCGAGCCTGTTCTTCCCGGTCATGAACCGCTCCGCCAGAAAATTCGACAGCCCCCGCTCCCTCGAAGAAGACGAGTCCATCGACAGCATATCCAAAAACAAGTCAAGATTATTCATAAATCTATCCTCGAAAAAGTTTTTACCATTATATATAAGAATGCGAAGTTAGTGAAATTTGAGGAAAGACCGCGTGAAAATGGGGCTGCGGCGTGAAAAAATTGTTGATTTCAACAAATTTGCTGATAGGGCAAAAACTGACGGGGCAAGTTTGGGGAAGAGCCTTGCGGGGGAAAATTAAAATTCATACTTTTGCCCTGCACTGAAGGAGAGGCACTGACCTTCCTTAAAACAATATTATCCTTTAATCAAAACACCATGAAGAAAAGACTTCTGCAAGCACTGTTCGCCGCGCTTGCGATGCTGTGCTGCACAGCCGTGACTGCAAATGCCGCAGACCGTGACGAGGATTTCGGATTCGGAATGAGGGCAAATCTCCTGAGGTGGGCGACCCTCACTCCTGACGTCGGACTGGAATGGAACCTGCCGAAAGGCTGGAGCGTGCTCCTTGACGCGAGCTGGACGTCCCTGAAATGGAAACATGGGGAAAGGAGATATGCCGTCGCGGAGCTTAGTCCCGAAGTGCGGAAATATTTCGGAAAGGACGAGCGGTGGTACGCCGGGGCGATGTTCCAGGCCGGACTTTTCAACCACAAGTTCAAGGGCGACGGGAAGCAGGGCGAGTTCAGGAGCGGCTCGCTCACCGGAGGCTACAGGCTGCCACTGAACAAGGCTCTTTCACTCGATTTCACGCTCGGGGTAGGCTGCATCTTGGGCGAATATGAGGCCTACAGCGTTTCCGAGGGCTACCTCATCCGCAACGGAGAGCTGAACGGCCACCGCTGGGGAGTGACCCGCTTCGGGGTATGTCTTGTTTGGAACATATTCTGAGCCGGCTAAAAATAAGTGGCGTATGAAATACGAACCTTTTCGATAAGCGAGAGCAGAGCCAAGCTTGCTTGAGCTATGCCGAGCGCAGAAAAGTGGCAATTGAAAATTGAACCAAAATTTGAAACATCTTAATTAAAATCAAAAAAAATAAGCAGTATGAAAAAACATTTGTCAATTTTGCCGGCAGCGACGCTTCTGTGCATGACGGTCTCATGTGTGCTCGACCCTATCTATGATTTCCCGCATCCGGGAGCCGTTCCCGCGCAAATCAGCGCCGGACTCGTCGGGACAAAGGCCGTGGAGACGAACTGGAACAAGGACAAAATCGGAGTCATCGTGACTGAATCACCGTCAAGCGACATGAGCGAAAGATACAGAAATGTGGGATATGTCACCGCGAGCACCGGAGCGTCAGCCGAATTTACGGCGGCCGTGGAGCGCGGAGGGATATATTTCCGGAACGACGAGACCGTGACATTCTCGGCCTACGCGCCTTATTGCAAGGGCGATGCGACGGCATATCCGGGAAACGAAGGCGAAATTGCAGTCTCTACGCTATCCCAACCGGACGCCGCATCCGCCGAGAAGGTCGATTATCTCTTCGCTTCGGGAGCGACGGCTTCCAAGGCAGCGCCGGCGGTGAGGTTCACATTCGCCCACATCATGTCGCGCATCATCCTGAACGTCAAGGTCTCCACGACTGACGGCTTCGACGCCGCAGAAATCGACAATGGAACATTCGACCTGAACGGACTTGTCCATGACGGCAGCGTGAACGTGCTCACGGGAAAGGCCGCCGCATCGGGACGGGCAAACGCCGCATGGAGCCTCAGCAACAATGCTCAGAAGAGCGCCCCGGCAGCAGGAACGCACAGATATGTCGCGGTCGTACTCCCGCAGTCCATCCCTAACGGGCTGACATTCAGGGCTGTCATCGACGGTCAGGCTTTCTCCCTCGGCGGCGTGCTCGCCGGAGAGCTGGAAGCCGGCAAATCATACACCTGCGATGTCACGCTGAAGAGAACCGGCCTTGAGTTCACCGGCTCGACAATCCTTCCGTGGGAACCGGTTGACGGAGGCAGCGGCGACGCGACAATGGAATAGCAGCTGTACGCTCATGTTAATCACGCATCTCTGGCGCAATTCTTCCAGAGCTTCCAGACAGTCCGACATTCATAAACATTGACTTCACCAGCGACAATTCATGAGAAGAAAAATCTACATATCAATCACCCTTGCGGCGATACTGCTTTCATGCACGAAGACGGAGCCGGAAAGTACAACGGCTCTTCCAGAGGGCAAATACCCTCTGAAATTTACCGCCGAGATAACCTCGCCGCTGACACGCTCGGGAGGCAAGGACGCTTGGACGGGAGGCGAGAAAATCGGCGTGAACATGGACGGGATGCTCTCCCCGAAGAAATTCGTGATTAAGGCTGACGGCAGCGCGAGGCCTGCGGACGCGGAGAACGCAATCTGGTGGAAGAACACCGACGAAGCACGCATCACGGCATGGCATCCGGACATCGTCGCTCCTGCCCTCGACATCTCCGACCAGAGCGGCGGATATGCCGACTTTGATCTCGTGTGGGCCACGGCGGTGGGACGCTACAATCAGGACATCGTCCTCCAGTTCAGACACCGTATGGCAAAGGTCGAGTTCTCGCTCGCGGCCGGCGACGGCATCACCGAGGAAGAACTGGCGGGCGCTTCGGTCAAGGTTCTCGGCGACGACGAGGCCTATTTCAGCATCGGGATGGTCGGGGCTGCCGACAAGTCGGACGGCGAGATAGCCCCCTGCTACGACTCCGTGACGAAGAAGTTCGAGGCCGTTGTGGTGCCGCAGGACATGACGGGCAAGCCGCTCATCAGGATAGGGCTCGGCGGGAAGACCTTTGCCTACACCCCATCTACCGAGGCTGCCGGAAAGCTTGACGCCGGAGCCTGCCACAGCTACGCCATCACGGTGAAAGCCAACGGGCTTGAGGTGCAGACACCGTGGGGATACGACTGGTCCGCTGGCGGCGAGGAGAACGTCACCTCCCAAAAGGTGCGTCTTTTCAAGGTTGATGAACTAAAAATCGGCGACTACTTTTACTCCGACGGGACATGGAGCGACGGCGGTCTGCGCAAACTCTATGAAAACGGCAATATGGTGCTAGCCAGTCCCAAGCCAGCTCCTTTGAGTGGCAAGACCGTTGTAGGCATCGTGTTCCAGACGGATCCGAATCGCATCGGCGCGGCCGAGAAGGCCAAATTGGGCGAAGGTAATGTGCATGGACTGGTCGTAGCCGTAAAGGATGCTGCCAATAATGTCATCTGGGGCGATGAATCACGCAACTTTAACTTTTTGAAAAACTGTGGATCCAAATCCGATACTTTTTCAGACATTAACGGTTTGGACAATTATACCAAAGTTATTGACTATGCTAAACAGAACGGTAAACTTTCGGAATATTCAGCTTTTGAAGCTGTCAATAAATGGAACGCCTCCGACAGTGAACACAAAGTTCCCGGCAATACTACAGGCTGGTATCTTCCTTCCGCAGGTCAGTTGTATGACTTTTTTGCCAATTTGGGCGGTTTGCCTGACTGGAATAGTTGCGGCGAATCCTCCGGTTACTTCACATGGACAGGGCAAGGAGAGATTGTGTCAAGAATAAATTCGTTTTTTTCAACATTGGGCGATGGAAACTACGATCCATTTCTACGGAATCCCTATAGCCGGTTACTTTGGACATCTTCAAAATACAATAACAACGCACGCTACTGGATTGTGTGGTGGGACGGGGCCATATACTGCCAATGGACAAGAAATACTAATTTGAAGCGCGATGTGCGTCCCGTCCTTGCATTCTAATTAACCAGTTTATCCTTTAAGCACATGAATATGAAGCTACAAAGCACATTGCCTCTCCTGCAAGTCGCACCGCTCCTGCTGCTTGCCTCCTGCACGCAAGAAGAGTTCCCCGGCGCGCAGGACATCCAGACGCAACAAATCGCCATTTCCGTGACCGACGGAGGCTATTCCTCAGCTGCCGCTCCCGCCACCCGCACAGCGGAAATGGGCTACTCCACCGAGTTCACCGCCGGCGACGCCTGCGGGCTCTATGTTGTGCGCGGTGACCGGACGGTCTATTCTAATGTGAAACTTATCGCGGAGCGGGACACCGCCACGGGAGAACTCGCTTGGAAGGCTGCGGACGGAACCGGGCTCGCAGGAATGCCGAACGACCAATGTTATCTCTACTATCCCTACCGGTCAGACATGGACGGCAAGACAGCCGATGTTCCGCAGGACGAACTCCACCAGCGCGACCTGTATTTCTTCCAGCCGCTCATCAGTTCATGGCAGCCGAATGAAGACCAGAGCAGCCGCGAAGCCTACACCGCTTCCGACCTTATGACCTGCCACAGCACAGCCTCCCCGGGCATGACGTCCAACACTCTTGAGGTTGCATTCTTCATGAGCCACCGGATGTCACTTGCGGTCATCGACCTGCCGAAAACGGTCTATGAATTCACGGACACGAGAGTTCCGGACTACACCGTCCTGCCTCCCACGACCTTCGCCGGCTCCGCAAAGCCGCTTCGCACGGGAGACCATTTCCGCTACATAGTGAACCCGCAGATGAGTGCAACTCCGACCATTTCTGGTAGTTTTGACGAAGGCAGCATGGAGTTCGCCGTCACCCCGTCCGGGCTTTACAAAGGCTACTTCAAGAAGTTCAAGATAAACGGAGCGCCCGAGACGAAAATAAGCTACACGATTCAACGCGGCGATTTCCTCCTCACGGACGGCAACCTGCTGCCAAGGGACGCCTCCCTCACCGAGGAGCAGAAGTCGAAAGTCGCGGCCATAGTCTTTTGGACACCCGCAGAGACCGAGACAGAGGGCAGGACGACCCCGGCAAGGCTTTCCGACGACAAAATCAGGTCAAGGGATTTCCCCCATTGCACGCACGGGCTTGCGATATCCACCCAAACGCCGGTTAAAGCGCCTTGGCAAAACGACCACGCCGACTGGACTGCCGACGATTTTGTGCTGAACTTCCAGAACAGCGGCAATTTCTCAAGAGCCGACAAATCCGACTTCCGCCCCATCGCGCCGCTCAACAAGGCCGAAGACGACCTCAACAGAGTGCTCGGCTACCAGAACACCCAAGTGCTGCTGGCATACAACGACTGGCACAGGTCAAGCGGCAAGGGAACGCTCGTCGGGATTGCCGACAAGCTCACGGAATTTGCGGCCGCAAACCCGGCTCCGGAGGGCAGCACCGGATGGTACATCCCGTCGGCTAAAGAACTCTATATGTACGTGAACAAGGATCTCGACAATATCTACCAGCTCAAGAATGGGTTTGAAACCTCAGACATTCTCAATAATTCATATTCAGCACTCGGAATATACCCGCCGCTTGAATTTTTTTCATATCTTTGGTCCTCCACAGAAACCAAATACAGGGATTATGATGAATTCGACAGTGCCTATCATCTGTACAGAGCTGGATATATAACCAACAGTCCCAAGCGAGTGGGGAGCTATGGAACAGGAGTAGCGTTCGTATGCGCATTCTGACGCAAATCTACACGCGGTGAAATGTTGCCGCGACAATCACGAGCCATCAATATTGTGTAAGTTCCGTAATTTGTGTAAATTCGCGGTTTCGTATTACAGAAAAACGGGGTGGGAAATTTTTTCACTCTATGAGATTCGAATAAAAAAAACAGATTACAGAATATGGCAAAGGTTATTTTGACAGGCGACCGTCCTACCGGCAGGCTTCACATCGGGCACTATGTAGGTTCTCTCCGCAGGAGAGTGGAACTCCAGAACAAGGGAGGATATGACGACATGTTCGTCTTCATCGCTGACGCACAGGCGCTCACGGACAACGCGGACAATCCCGAGAAGGTGCGCCAGAACATCATTGAGGTGGCCCTGGACTATCTTTCCGTGGGTCTCGACCCGTCAAAGGTGACCATATTCATTCAGTCGCTCATCCCGGAGCTCTGCGAGCTGACGTTCTACTACATGAACCTCGTCACCATCGCCCGCCTCCAGCGCAACCCGACGGTGAAGAGCGAAATCGAGATGCGCAAGTTCGAGGGCGAGAGCATCCCGGCCGGATTCTTCACCTACCCGGTGAGCCAGACGGCTGACATCACCGCGTTCAAGGCCACGGTCGTCCCGGCCGGCGAGGACCAGGAGCCGATGATTGAGCAGGCCCGCGAGATTGTCCGCAAGTTCAACGGCACCTACAACTGCGACGTGCTCGTGGAACCGGAGATTCTGCTTCCCGACAACGCGGCCTGCCTGCGCCTCCCGGGCACCGACGGCCGCGCCAAGATGAGCAAGTCCCTCGGCAACTGCATCTACCTCTCCGACTCGGCCGACGAAGTCTGGAAGAAGGTCAAAGGAATGTTCACCGACCCGAACCACCTCAAGGTCACAGACCCGGGCAAGCTGGAGGGCAACACTGTCTTCACCTACCTCGACGCGTTCTGCCGCCCGGAGCATTTCGGCCGCTATCTGCCGGAATATGAGAACCTCGACGCGCTCAAGGACCACTACCGCCGCGGAGGCCTCGGAGACATGAAGGTCAAGAAATTCCTCGGCGCCGTCCTCGAAGAGGAGCTCTCCCCTATCCGCGCCCGCCGCGCCGAGCTCGAAAAGGACATTCCGGCAATTTACGAGATTCTCCGTCAGGGCACAGAGAAGGCCCGCGCCGTCGCCGCACAGACTCTCCATGAGGTGCGCGAGGCTATGCGCATCAATTATTTCGACGACCCGTCCTTAATCGAGGAGCAGGCTAAGCGCTTTGCGGAAAAAGCCGAATAACGGGGCATCTGCGGCGTTGCGCTCAGCATTTGAATCCTCACAACCATCAGGTTGCTGCGGTTCGAATGCTTCGTGCGCCTTGCATCTGCCTCATTCTTCGACTTTTTCCATCCCGGTTATCTTGGAAAATTTCTCAAAAGATTAAGATTTCTTGATTAGGAAAAATAGTTAAATATGGTAAAGCATATAATTTTGTGGACGCTCAAGGAAGAGCTGTCCGAGGAGGAGAAGACTGCCGTCAAGGCCGGAATCAAGGAAGGACTGGAATCGCTTGTCGGGGTTGTCCCGGGACTTATTGAGGTGATTGTCAGCACGGAAGGCCGTCTTCCGAGCTCCACCGCTGACGTGATGCTCGACTGCACCCTCGAATCGCCCGAAGCCCTCAAGGCCTACGCCGCCCATCCGGCTCACCTCGCCGTGGCCAACACCAAGGTCCGCCCCTACACCGCCCTCCGCTCCTGCCTCGACTACGAGTTCTGACCCGAGTTCCAACTACTCCCAACTCGTCTGGTTACCGTTGCACTATCGAATATACCATAGCGAAAACACAAGCAAATCAGTCTGCGGTCCCGCATTCGACGAGCCATTTCCAGACGGGAACCACGTCAATGTGCAGGCCGTCCTTTTCAATGCTGTCCTCATCCTCATAGGTCATTATCATGGCCCTGTCCAGAGGATAGAGTGAGTTCAATGCGACCAAGGCCTTGACCTCGCGCTCAACGGTTGTATCGTCGCTCATCCGATAGCAGGACTGGACGGCAAGACTTTCCTCCGGTACATAAAAATCGACCTCAACATTCCTGCTGTAATAGAAAAGCCCGTTCCCATATTTCTTGAACAAGGTCAGGGCGCACAGATTCTCCAGCAGAGCAGTTTCAGGATTGTTCAGGAACAGATGAAGAAGGCCGTTATCAACAAAATAGTGTTTCTTGACGGTTTCCCTCTCGACGAGCTTCGACGCATAATTATCCACGGAAAACAGCAGACACGACTCCTGAAGATAGCGCACATACTCCATGACGGACGAAACACTGCTGGATACGCCCGTCGATTTCACAAGATTGCACAGACGGTTCAGCGAACACGGATGCATGACACTTTCTGCCAGACGCCGCACGCAAAGACGCAAAGCATCGTCGTTCTTTATCTTATGTCTGACGACCAAATCATTAAGAAATATACGATTATATAAGCTGTTCAGCCACACACGTTTCTCGCGGAAATTTACCAGTTCCGGAAATCCGCCCCACTCGAAATAGGTTCGGAACAGGCGTTGCAAGTCGTCCGCCTTTCGTCCATATTGCCAGCCCGAGGTGACCTTTTCACCGGAAGCGCTCAAGAACTCGCGGAAAGAGTACGGAAACACCTTCATATCGAGGTAACGTCCGCCAAGAACAGTCTCCACATCCCGTCCAAGCATCTTCGCATTGCTGCCTGTCACATAGACCCGATACTTTCTGTTTGCAAGACGCCGGGCGAAGTTTGCCCATCCGTCAACATTCTGGATTTCATCAAAGAAAAAAACGGGATTGCCGTCATACATACTGTGATATGCCTGAAGAATAAGGTCAAAATCATCAGATGTCATCCCAAGCAAACGCTCATCATCAAAATTTATATATACTATGTCCTCCAGCCTCGTACCTTGTTTCAGCATCTGCCGGACGCGCTGATAGAGAAGATATGACTTTCCCGCTTGTCTCACCCCGACAAAAACATAATTTCCCGACGCCTCCAAATCCAAAGGGCGTTCAATCAACGGGATATTGCCTATATACTCCTGATTCTCAGATATGATAACGCGAAAAAGTTCTTTGTCCATCTTGCTCGTTTTGTCGCAAATGTAGGAAATTTATTCGATGCCACAAAATAAATTCAGTAATTTCTGTTCGGTAGCACAAAATAAAAATCGCGGATTTTATTCGGTGGCATCAAATAAAATCCGCGATAAAGGTCTGTAAAAGTCTGCGAGCCTATTCGCTGCGGGAGGACTTGGCGGGGATGGTGAAGGCGTCGGCGGGGAGGGTTGCGGACTGGACGAAATCGGTCATCTTGTATTCGTTGACGTTGCCGTTGAACTCGGTGAGCTTCATGTACTGGAGGAGGCCGTCGGACCTGCGGTAGCTAAGATCGATGCGGGAGTAGCCCCGGACTGCCTTCCTGCGGGCGGTGATGACAACGTCGGTCGAGCGGGCGAAATTCTGAACACGGATGTCGGCGTCGTTCTCGTCGGCGACTTTCTGAGTGTCACCCTTCACGCAGTTGAGAAGCGTCGCGCTCATGCCGCGCATCGGGGCGTTCTTCGTTGTGTCGAAGCGTCGCTCGCGACCGGCCTGACGGATGAAGACTGCGGTGCCGTCGATGACGACGAGGTTGGTCGAGGGAGCGGCGTAGTGGAGCGAAAGGCTGCCGGGAGCGGCATAGTAAATCTTGCCGGAATCCTTCTCCGTCGCGCCTGCCGCAGTCTTGGTGTGGGTGAAACTTGCCTCAAGCCCCTTGACCTGGGCCGAAAGTGCCGTGACACAGAAGAGGGCGGCAAAAAGGGAAACTATCTTCTTCATAACAATTATTTTACGCATAAATCAACGATTGAAACCCCGAAGCGACGAGACCTCAACCATAAAAAATCGTTTCCTCAAACAACTGAACGAGTTTGTTCAAAAAATTTGAGCCGGGGCATATCTGCAAAAAATATTCCTCAAGGCGTCATTTCCCTGTCAGCCGCTTCCGGTAGAACGGAATCTTCAGAATCATACGGAAGAGGAAGGGCTCAATCGAGTAGGAGAGAAGGATTGAGGCGGACATTCCGATGATGGAGCTGATGCCGATTGAGCGGATGGCAGGATGGACAGCGAAGAGGAGCGAACCGGTCACGACGATGAGAATCATGGCCGAAAGGCCGATGGCCGTCTTGTGGTAGTTCAGCATCTCTGTGTCCTTTCCCGAGGCGGCGGCGAGAAGGCCCTGCATCACGAAGATGCTGTAATCCACGCCGATGCCGAAGATGAAGGAGGAGATGATGATGTTGATGAGATTGAACTTCAGGCCGAAGAGCCACATTATGCCCTGCACGACATACCAGCTTAGGGTCATCGGAAGGAAGGCTATGAGGCTGACGGCAAAGCTGCGGAACGACAGGAGAAGGACTATGAATACGAACGCCATGGAAATCCACAGAATAGTATTGAAGTCGCTGTGGATGATTTCGACCATATTGCCGGTGTAGAAGAACGGATCGACAATCAATGAGCCGTCCACCTTGTCAACAGCCTTGTTGACCGCCATCTTGTCGCCCTCGGCCATAAGCGCAGAGGTAAAAATCATATAGGTGCCGTCCTTCCCGCGCTCAATGAAGTTTGAAGTTATGGACTCAGGAAGCGCCCCTGAGTCATAGAGCGACTCCGGAGCATAGTCGGCCTCGCAGAGGGCCGCAAACGGCGTGAAAAGCTCCGGAGAAAGCCCCTGCTCCCGGGCTGCCCTGTCAATGCGCGCCATAGTGACATCAAGCCGTGTGCGACCGCCTCCGACAGGTTTCTGCCAATATTCTGTCCATTCATAGATGCGCTCCTGCTGCTCGTCTTCCGGAACGAGGAACGCGCTGAAGTCGCTGTGACGCTTCACGATGCCCTCTCCCTGAAGCGAGTCGAGGGCGGCGGAGAGCCTGCGGCTGCAAAGAACCGCCGAATCAAGGGTGGAGCCGGTCGCGGCATAGTACTGCGATGACCAGCCGCCGTTATTCTCGGCATTGTAGATGTTCATCGACTGACGAACCTTAGGACTCATATAATTGATATCCCGCAAGTTGCTGTCAAATTCAGGAGACGGCAGGAAGAGGCAGACGACGGAAATCACGACTATCGTGCCGAGAATCCGCGGGTTGCTGTCAAGCGGCAGGGAGTTTATCCGGTCGAAGACAGCAAACGCTTTTTCTGATTTGCGGTTGCGTTCCGGGCGGAAGAACTGCGGGAGGAAGACCAGCGCGAAAAGAGTTGTTCCAATCATCGCGAAGGACGCGAACAGCCCGAAATCGCGCAGAAGTTCGCTGCTTGTGAAGAGCAGTCCGGCAAAGGCTCCGATGGTGGTGAGGCAGCCGAGGGAAACAGGCTTCGATTCGTCGCGGAGCACCCGCTCGGGGTCATCAACATATTTGTAGTGCGTCAGCACGTGCAGGCAATAGCTCAAGGCCACTCCAAGCACAATCGCGCCGATGCCTACCGCCATCAGTGACATGCTTCCCTTTATCCAGTACATCATCGCAAGTGCCGCAAGCGTGCCGTAAGCCACAGGAGAAAGCAACAGGAGCAGCGAAGACTTGTTCTTGAAAAACAATGAAATCAGAAGAATGATGAGAAGAAGGGATATGCCCACGGTCATCACGAGGTCGGTCTTGATGCGCCGCGAGTTGTTCGCGCTCATAGCCGGAGCGCCGTGCATAAACACATCAACCTCCGGATGCCGCGCCTCAAATGATTCGATTTCCTTCTCTATCATATCCACGAAACCCGCCGAAGCCCGAGAGTCCATATAGTCGAATCCCGGAGCCACGAACGCCATCACGACATTCCCGTCCCCGGTGAAGAGGTGGCGGTTCTTCAGGGTCATCCCCGTCCCCACAGTCTCTCCCGCACCCGCCACGGCAGTTCCGCCCACCGCTTTTTTCAGCGAAGTGAGCATTCCATAGCGAAGCCCCGCAGGGTCATAACCAACGAGCATGGACATATTGCCATCCTCGTCATTCTCAAGCATTTCCGCATTTCTCGACATCTGTGCGCGAATGCTCTCCCATGTCAGAAGGCTGTCGAAGGCGGCGTAGCACTCCGGAGCGACGAAGGTCGGGAACTCCGCCACGGCATAGTCCATCGCGTTCATCATCATGTCGTCGTCAAGACAGCACAGCACGCTCGCGATGTATTTCCCGCCGTCACGGACCGTCAGCGAATCAATGAATTCATCGCAGCGGTCTGACAGCGTCTGAGCGTCAAGCGTCGGCTCCGTCCCCACCTTTTCCACCGAAAAACCCTTGGGGGCAATCTGGATGAAGACCTTGTCCTTTACCTTTAAATTACTGAACACAAGCTCGTAAGACGCTGAATTGTCGGTCTGCGGAAGGAGCTTTATTATGTTCTCCTCGTAGTGAAGCCGAAAGCCGAAGACCGCAAAGACTACCGCCGAACCGAGCATCAGCAGCCACATGAGCCGTCGGTGTCCCTTGAGATAACGGTATATCGAAATGAATATCCTCTCCATAACTATATCAAAATTCACAAATTGTCGCAGCAGCAAGTGCCGGATGACAAAATCTTGCGAAGTTACAAAATATTTTGCTTACACCTGCAATGTCTTCGGTTGACCTCACGGCTCTTTCATTTAGGATTTCCTTGCATTTAGGATTTCCTTGCCAAACGAAAAACTCCCCGAAGCATTCAGCCTTCAGGGAGTCCTTTTCATATTTGCACTCAAGTTCAAATATTTTCACACTCAGACTTATATATGTGCTGAGAGCAAAAGTCGTATAAAAGGTGGGATGCAAGGCGGACGGCGCGGAGGAAAGCGCAGCAACCTTGATGGTTGTGAGCATTTCGTCAAGCCGTCCAACGACGCAGACCGCCTTTCAGGCGGCTTTTACTTTCTTATTGCTGCGATGCCAGGAAGTTCTATCCCTTCAAGATACTCCAGCATAGCGCCGCCGCCCGTTGAAACATAGCTTACCTTGTCGGCAAAGCCCATCTGGGTGACGGCAGCAACGGAATCTCCGCCGCCCACGAGGGTAAACGCGCCGTTCTCCGTTGCCTTTGCAAGCATCTCGGCCACCTTCATCGTGCCCTTTGCGAACGCAGGAATCTCGAACACTCCGACAGGACCGTTCCAGAGAATGGTCTTTGACTTCATGATGACGTTCTCCCAAGTGGCGAGAGTGCTCGGAGCCGCGTCAACGCCCTCCCAGCCGTCAGGAATCTCGGTGTTGCGGCAAATCTTGGTGTGCGCGTCATTCGAGAAAGCGTCGGCGATGACAACCTCGTCTGAAAGATAGAGCTTCACGCCCTTCTCCTCGGCCTTCTTGAGGATGTTGAGAGCCACGTCCATCTGGTCGTCCTCGCAGAGGGAGTTGCCGACATGGCCGCCCTGGGCCTTCTTGAAGGTATAGACCATACCGCCGCCGATAATCATGTTATCGACGATGTCGAAGAGGTGCTCGATGATGCCGATCTTTGAAGAGACCTTCGCTCCGCCGATGATTGCCGTCACAGGATGCTCCGGAGTCTTGAGAACACGGTCAAGCGCCTTGATCTCGCCCTCCATCACATAGCCGAACATCTTGTCGTTAGGGAAGTAGTCGGCGATGAGGGCCGTCGATGCGTGGGCGCGGTGAGCCGTTCCAAACGCGTCGTTGATGTAGCAGTCTGCGTATGAAGCGAGCTTCTCGACGAACTTCTTCTGGCTTTCCTTGAGAGCGGCCTTCGCTGCCTTCTTCTCCTCGTCTGTGGCGTCCTCAGCAAGTCCTCTCGGCTTGCCTTCCTCCTCGGCGTAGAAACGGAGGTTCTCAAGAAGAAGAACCTCGCCCGGCTTGAGGGCTGCGGCCTGCGCATCCGCCTTCATGCAGTCGTCGGCGAATTTCACCGGCCTTCCGAGAAGTTCCTCAAGATGAGGAAGTATGTGCTTGAGGGAGAATTTCTCGGTCACGCCTTTAGGACGGCCGAGGTGAGACATAATGATGAGTGAACCGCCCTTCTCAAGGACTTTCTTGAGGGTAGGGATTGCGGCACGCATACGTGTGTCGTCCGTGATTTCGAATTTTTCGTTGAGCGGGACATTGAAATCCACGCGCACGATGGCTTTCTTGCCTGCGAAATCGTAAGTTGAAATGTTCTGTTGCATAGCTTTTTATATAAAATATCGTAATTTTCTGACATTATCAACAACATAGCCCGTTTCACACAAGGCGGCTGCAAAGATAGCAATTTTTATGCTAATCAAATTTGGAAAAGTTTGGCAAATAGATATAAATTTGCAGGACGAAAGACATCGGGACTATGCTGAAAAATGAGAAGGAGCTACTGAAATCGGTCACGGATGGCAGTGAAAGCGCATTCCGTGAAGTCTTCTCGTACTACTATCCGAAAGTTCTTGTCTTTCTGGCCGAGATTCTGAAAGACCGTGCGGCTGCCGAGGACATAGCCCAGGACGTGTTCGCCAGAATATGGCTGCTGAGGAGCGCCCTCCCGGAAATCCGTTCATTCGGATCCTACCTCTACACCATGACGCGCAATTCCGCGCTGCTTCACCTGAAAAAGCGCCGCCCGTCCGTCACAATTGAAGAATTCGACCTCGCCGTTGAGCAGACCATTGATTCCCATCTGACCGCCGCCGACAAGGCCGCGAGAATCCGTGAGGTCGTCGAAAACATGCCGGAGCGACGGCGGCGCGTGTTCACGCTCAGCCGCGACGAGGGCAAGTCGAACGACGAGATTGCGGAAATTCTCGGGATAAAGAAAAAGACGGTCGAAAATCTGATGAACGCGGCCCTCAGGGACATCCGTCGCGTCCTGTGCCTGATGATATTCTTCGTTTAGCCAGAACTCGCATATTTTCATACTCAGCGGAAGATTTTTTCAAAAAATCGGAATTTCCGATGGGTGCGGAGACGATTTTTACACTCACTATTGTGATAAAACCGTCATTATATGCGCATTCGCTTAGAGCCACATTTTTGTAACTTTCGGAAAACAAAGGGGATATATCCTTTTTTCCTTATTCTTGCAGTCATAGTCTCGTGCACGGGAGGGAAGAACAATGCCGTGAAACCGCCCCTGATGGGCTGGAGCTCATGGAACGCATATGCCGTCAACATCTCCGACTCGCTCATAAGACGTCAGGCGGACCTCCTCGTCGAACGGGGACTCAAGGACGCCGGCTACACGAACGTGAACATCGATGACGGATTCTTCGGCTACCGCGACGAGCGCGGCTATATGATTCCGCATCCGGCTAGGTTTCCGGGAGGCTCGGAGCAGATGCGATCGCTCTCGGACTACATCCATTCCCTCGGATTCAAGGCCGGAATCTATTCCGACGCCGGAGACAACACCTGCGGGGCGCTCTCGAAAAATCTCAGGGACACCAACGGAATCGGCGCCGGACTATGGATGCACGACGTGCAGGACGCGGATCAGTACTTCAACAACTGGAACTTCGACTTCATCAAGATTGACTACTGCGGAGGCTTTCACCTCCACCTCGATGAACAGGAACGCTACGAAAGAATCCGCCATGTGATTGACAGCGTGGCCGGGAGGCATATCGACATCAACATCTGCCGCTGGGACTTCCCGGGGACATGGGCGGAGAAGATTGCCGACTCCTGGAGAATGTCCGGGGACATACGTCCAGTGTGGTCGTCGGTGGCGTCCATAGTCAGGAGAAACCTCTACCTTTCGGCATATGCGCGTGACGGGCACTACAATGACATGGACATGCTCGCCTTGGGCTACAGCATAAAGCCGTCGCCCTTCTTCTGGGAGAAAGGACTGGGACTGAGCCATACCGAGGAGGAGGCGCATTTCGGGATGTGGTGCATAATGAGCTCGCCGCTGCTTCTGGGCTGCGACGCCGAGTACATCCCGGATGAGACTATGCGGATAATCACCAACCCGGAGCTGATTGCCGTGAATCAGGATCCGCTCGGGCTTCAGGCCCATGTGGTTCAGCATGAGGGCGAGACATACGTCTTCGCGAAGGACGTCCTGCGGCGTCACGGCCGCGAAAGAGCCGTCGCTCTCTATAACCCTTCGGACACGACCGCCCCGTTCAGCGTGCCTGCGCAGGTGCTGGAGTTCAATGGTCATATGAAGCTGCGCGACCTCAACCTGCGCTCAGACCTTGCTTCCTGCGATACAATAGAAATGACGCTGCCGCCTCACACGGCCAAGATTCTGCGAGTCGAGGGTAAAAGGATTGAACCTGTCCTCTATGAGGCGGAGTGGGGATACTGCCCGGATTTCACCGACATACGCGGGACGGGCGTGAAATACGTCCCTGTCGAGGAGGCTTCGGGACGGGCGGCGGCGATGAATCTCGGCGGCTCCGAGACGAACCGGCTTGAGTGGAGCGACGTGTTCAGCCGACGCGGAGGAAAGTATAGCATGGCGGTTCTCATCTCCTCGCCGGAGGCGGTTGATTTTGATTTGGTCGTGAACGGGGAGACTCATCACGCCTCGGTTGCAGCGACGGACTCCGCATTCGCGGAGATTCCGTTCGACGTGGAGCTTCGCAAGGGAGAGAATAAGATCCGTATATCCGGCGTGACGTCACCGAAGGCGGCATTTGACTGCATAAGAATGGCAAGGAGAAAGTGATATGAGGAGAGATATTTTCATCGGATGGGACGCGATTGACGGCTCGTCCGTGACACAAGAGGACATAGACACGGCGTTTGCGCGGACAAAGAAACGAGCGGCACGGCTGGAGAAAGAGGCCGGACGACGCGGGGGCGGCTTGTGGCGCGTTGTCGCGGCGGTTTCCGCTGCGGCTGCGGCCGTCGCGCTCGGTGTCTTTGCCGGGATGCGTCTTTCCGCTCCCGAAACGGCGCCGGGGCAGTTCGAGATTGTCGCGGACTGCGGGCAGAGGAGCGACGTGCTTCTTCCGGACGGCAGCCGCATCAGGCTGAACTCAGCCAGCCGGGTGTCATACTCGACCGAATACGGAAAGACGAACAGGGACATCTCCCTTGAGGGGGAGGCTTTCTTTGAAGTCGCGAAGAATGCCGAACTTCCCTTCGTCGTCAGCACCGGGTGCATCAGCGTCGAGGCCCTCGGCACGAAGTTCAATGTCCGTTCTTACGGGGACGGGGACGAGACCGTGACGCTCGTGGAAGGCAAGGTTCTTACAACTGCCGGGGAAGCAGCGGCCGTGCTCCTTCCGCATCAGTGCGTCTCGTTCGACAGGACAACCGGGACACTCGGACAGCCACGCCCGACGGGGGCGTCATCCGAGGTGCCGTGGCTGTGCAATGAGGTCGCGTTCAACGACGACAGCCTGACCGCGGTCGCCGCCGAGATGGAACGTCTCTACAATATACGCATTGTCTTCGAGGATGAGGGCATAAGGAATTACCGCTACACAGGCGTGATTCCAAACACTTCGCTCAAGTCCATGCTCGGCCTGATTACCGAGACTTCCCCGGTGTCATGGACAATGGAGGGAAACACAGTGAAACTTTCGGGGCATGACCGGTAGCGTTCCGGGAAGCCGCGCATAATAAACAATAATAACCAAACAAAGCAATGCACCACAGATTGATGAAATGGGTATTGGCAATACTCGTCGCGACGGCCTTCGCAGTGCCGTCGTGGGGACAGCGTATCACTGTCTCCGTGAAGGACAGCCCTCTCTCGGAGGTTCTTCCTGTCGTTGAGAAACAGGGCGATTTCAAGTTCTTCTACAGCAGCGCACTTCCTGACCTGGACAGGAAGGTCAGCATCGATGTCAAGGACAAGCCGTTGAAGGCAGTTCTCGACGCTCTTTTTTCAGGAACGGCCATTTCGTATGAAATCAAGAATCCGAAACTTGTAGTACTTACCCCCCCCAGCAGAGCAACGGAACTCCTGAGGCTCAGGCAAGGACTGTCAGCGGAACTGTCGTGGATTCGGACGGCATTCCGGTGATAGCGATGAGCGTCCTTGAGGAAGGGACTCAGAACGGCACGATGACCGACGCCGACGGAAAATACACGATTACCCTGACCGGGAAAGACCCGTCGCTGAGGTATGAGGCCCTGGGCTACAAGATTGTCACGGAAAAGGTTGCAGGGCGCGCCGTCATTAACGTGACCGCTGAGATTGAGGCAATAGCCCTTGACGCCGTCGTGGCCATCGGTTACGGAACGGCGAAAAAGCGCGACCTCACCACGGCCATATCCACCGTCTCCACCGAGGACATGAAGACCCGCCCGATTACCGACGCCGCAGGCTTCATACAGGGAAAGGTCGCCGGAGTCACAGCACAGCAGACAAGCGGACTTCCGGGCAGCGGAATGACCATCCGCGTGCGCGGAGCATCTTCCATAGCATCCAGCAACGACCCGCTCTATGTCGTTGACGGCGTGCCTGTCGGCGAGGGAAGCTACGCGATTGCCTACCTCTCCCCGTCGGACATCGAGTCTATGCAGATTCTCAAGGACGCATCCTCCGCTGCGATTTACGGTTCGCGTGCGGCCAACGGAGTGGTGCTGATTACCACCAAGGCGGGAAAGGCCGGCAAGGGAACGCAGATTTCGTTCAGCTCATACGTCGGACTCACGACCGTGGCACGGACATTCGAAGTCCTGAACCATGAACAGTACAAGGAACTCCTCGTTGACGAGGGACTCCAGTCGATAGTTGAGGAAATGCCGTACGGGATCAAGGACGAGACCGACTGGCAGAAGGAAACATACAGGAACGGTCTCGCGCAGAACTACCAGCTTTCAGTCTCCAACGCCACGGACAAGGCAAAGTACTATGCCAGCGCGGGCTACAGCGACGAGACGGGCGTCATCCGCTCCACCTACAGCCGCCGTTTCAACATGAAGGTCAACACCGAATGGAAGCTCTTCGACTGGCTCCGCTTCGGCACGGACCTGGCCTACTCAAACGGCCGCTCCAATGGCGTGACCACCGGACTGGGAGCGAACAACGGAGGCGTGGTCATTTCCGCCCTCTGTACGCCGACCTACGCCAAGATATGGGACGAGGACAATCCGGAACACTATTGGGAAAAGTTCTACGGACTGAGCGGATTCAACTCCCCGGTCGAGAACATCGCGCGGACGCAGGAGAACTTCTCGTCCTACGACCGTCTCATAGCATCGGGAGCGCTGACAGTTGACATCGTCAAGGGTCTCCGCTTCAAATCAACCGTCTCAATGGACCGCCGCTGGGGCCACGGCTACAGCTATCTCGACCCCGTCAGCACGGTGTTCGGCCGCAAGGCGAACGGCTCGGTGACTGACACCCGCAA
>DJPQ01000114.1 GCA_002439805.1 Bacteroidales bacterium UBA6408 | reverse complement strand
CGCATCGACGCGAGCTTGCGCCGCTCCTTGGTCATAAGCAGATACTTGAACGAATCCGACGGGTTGGTGGAGCGCGTGGGCAGTTCGGCCACAGGCAGGCGCTCGCTTGATTTGTCCTTGAACACCACGCCTGACTTCACCTTGGTACGCGCAAGCTCGAGCGACATCTTCAGGTTCTTCGCGGCGTATGCGTCGATGCGCAGCCAAGGCAGGCGCGGGTTGCGCTCCGACATCAGCTCCTGCATGAAGGCATACTCCTCAGGCTGTCCGATGTTGCCCTGACGTATGGACATCAGGTGCACCGTCCACCCCGTCCTGCTGCTGCCGTCCCACTCCACGGCACGCTTGAACTTTGAGACCTGGTCCTCGCCCACGGACTTGTAGGCGTTGCCGGAGCGGTCGTAGTAGAGATAGAGGACGCGGTTCTGCATGGCCGCGAAATAGGTGCGGAACTTCACGCCGAGGTCCTCGGTGTATTCCGGGGCGAGGGTGTAGAGGAACTTGAGCACTCTGAGAATCTCATGTCCCTGTTCCGTTCCCTCCTGCCCGACTGTCATCGAGCACATGTTGCCGAAGTCCACGCCTGCCTGCAACGGCTTGGCGCGGTTAAGATGACGGAGCACGCGGCAGTCCTCGACGTCACGCATGTCGAGGCGGTCGTATGCGTCCTCGTCTATGCCGTCGTAGTAGAAATGCCGTGCGGAGAGAGCGGTGTAGAACCGGTCGCCGCTTTCGAGGCGCGGCTTGAGGGAGAGTATCGCCGTGTTCAGGTCAGGCAGCTTCGCGGCTATGGCATCCGAGAACCACTCCTCCGTGAGGATGTCGGCGTTCACATAGCTCGACGCCCGGATGTAGAATGTCGATGCCTCCGGACGGCTGCGCAGTTCCGTCCACCGCGCCTTCCAGAGTTCGGCGGTGCGGAGCTTGTTGCGGCAGTCGGCGAGGTCGGCCGGGTCTTTGGTCCCGAGCCATTTATCCTTGGCGGCCACATATTCATGAAGGGACTCGTTATACACGAGCCCCGCCTTTATCACGGTGAGTATCGCCGTCTTATCCACATTGTCCGCCTCCTTGTGCATCCAGTCATATTCCCCGATGTGGGAGACGTCGGCCATGTCGGAGGTAAAGCACACGCCCCGGTAGAACACGCTGTTGCCGTATTCCTGCCTGTAGCCGCGCACGGCCTTCAGGAGGTTGGCGATTTTGTCCTCGCGGAAATACTTTGCCTCGTCCCCGAACACGAAGACATAGGACGCGCCCGCGAGAGTCGACGGGCGGTCGAGCGAGCCGAAGCGGATGTTCAGTCCCGTGAAGAAGACGATGGTGCGCCTGTAGGAGACGAGCCTGTTGAACGGCTTCCAGAAGTGTGGCTTGAGCCAGTCGGGGAGGTTCTTTGTCTCGGCGTCGGTGAACTCCGGCGGCTGCTTCTCTATGACATAGTGCTCGCCCTCCCTGAACCCCTTGCGCTCAAGACCCTCCAGGACGGAAGGCAGCACGTTCGCCGTGAGGTTGCTGAAGGTGTCGGCCACCCAGCAGCAGGGTGCACCGGGCATGTCGAACATGATGTCGATGAGCCTTTCCACCTGAATGTCGGTGGTCTTGGCCGAACCGCGCCCGAGCTCGCAGTAGGTCTTGCGCGCGCCCACGAGCGCGACTATCTGGGCGAACTTGTTCTGGTACTGCACGGACGCGCTTTCGGTCCGTCCGACGTTAACTTTCTTCCTGTACGACATTGTCCATGAATTTTACGATGTCAAGATCATCAATGCCGGCATCCACTCTCAGACGCTTCTTCACCGCCTCCGGAGCAACGATGCCGTCAATCTGGCGTGCCAGCTCGTCCCTGTTCGCCCTCGGAAGCCCTATGACTTCAGGAGAAAGCGAGAGCACGCGGAACTGCTTGCCGTAGTTCTCGGCAGGCAGCTGCTGCGGGTCGTCCTGGTCGAGCCTCAGAACCTTTGCCTTGCTTGAAAGGATTCCGGCGGCAATCTCGAAGTCCTTGGTCGTGCGGGCATTCTGCATCGCGAGGGCATAGAGGGTGTCGTACTGGTCGGCCATCTTCGCCCTCATCGCCTCCTTCGACACCTTGCGGTTGGCGAAGAACATCTCGATTGCCTCCGCGTACATGTTTGAAGCCTGCTCATAGGAGAAGGAGAACGGCTTTGAGGTGAGGAACTTGACGGTGCGCCGCTTTCCCCACTGGCCGTCGAGGGAGTATATCATCGTCAGGAGGTCGATATACACCTGCTCCTTCTGCGAGAGGTCGCCCCTGCTCCCGCCCGCGATGTAGTCCTGAATCCGCTCGAACGCGCCCTGGTCTTCCGGTCCTCCGAAAAGGTCGAGCTTCGAGATGCTGAAGCTTTTGTCGCGCACCACCTCATTGAACTGTTTCACGGCTTCCGGAGCGCCGGTGGCCGCCGCACGCGCCACGGCAATCTCGATGTCCGCACGCTTCTTCAGCCGTCCGTGCTCGATGGCCTCGCGCACCTCCTCGGGCACGTCCTTCTCGTCGATGCCCTCACTTATGAAGATTTCGTTATCCGGCCAGCCGAGGGCCGCAAGGCTGGCAATCCTGTCAAGGAGTTCGTCTTTCTCTTCGCTGTTCATAGTCGTCAATCATTCGTTCCACCTGCGCGAGCATACGGCGCTTAGCCGCGATGCGCTCCTCGCGTTCCGGGCGCAGGTGCGGTTTGTCTCCTTTTTTGATTTCGTTGCCGGCTCTCCAGATTGCCTCCTCAAGATTCTCCTTCTTCCGGACGAGTTCCATAATCGGCATCGCCCGAAGCTCCGCCGCCTGTCTTGACTCTCTGAAAATGGGGTGTTCCCCGAGCACGGAGTGATGTTCCTTATAATGAGTAAATTCGGAGAAGATTTTCCGATTGTTGGAATAATTTTCCAGCACTTTTTTCGCGGTTTCGTAGCATTGCTCCGGAGTGGTGCACTGGAAGAGTTCCTCGTGCGCCTTCATCGACTCCTCCCATGCCGTGATTTTGTCGGCGGCCAGAATCTTCAGCTCCGCCGGGCAGTCCGGCTCCGAGAGGAACGGCCAGCTTTCGCGGAACCTCACTTTCGGAGTCGCGGGTGCAGGCACGGCCACGGTACGCGGCTTTGTCGAGAACGGCAGAAGCACCGCCTTCAACAGCCGGGAGAACCGTTTCGGAGCCTTGCGGACGAGCGCGTCGAGGTGACGGTTCGGGGCATATATACTCAAAAGCCGAAGTCCTTCCTGAACCTCGGCTCCTGAATCAATCCATCTGTCAACCTCGTTCGTCATCCCTTGTTCATTCTTCTTTGAGAAGGCACCTTTCGGCGAGAGCGGCGATGGCGGCGAACCCCTCCGGCGACGCGGCCACGAAGAACTTCCGCAGGAATGCCTCTATGACCACATTCTCGCAGGGGTTGGCACGAAGCACCGGAGTGATGAAGTTCCCGAACGAGAACGACACCTCCATCAGGCGTTTCCCGGCATCGTAACGCTTCAGAAACGCCTCGTCCGTATCGGCCGCGGAATCGTCGGACGCAAGCCACACCACGAGCCTCTCTTTGTCGAAGGTCATCGGCACGCGGCTGGCCGCCTGTCTTTCACCGCTGCGCGTCACATAGACATAGTTCCCTTTCAGGATTTCGTCAGAGATTTCCGTGCACGGGATGACATTCGGAGGAATGAACGTGAACCTGTCGGCAATCCGGTTGTCGGCAAGGCATTCCGCCAGGACTTCAGGCAGCGACGCCCCGGTGTCCGTGACGACGAGATGCCGTCCCTCATGGTATCTGTCCCACAGGCGCGTCATCAGAGCCTCGGTTCCCGGATAGGCACGCACGACGACATCGTACTTCATCTCGGCCGGCGCTTCCTGTGCGGCTGCTGCAACGGCGGAAGCCTGAGCCCCGGCTGTCTTCCGAGGCTCAGTTTCCGTCCGCATTGATGCTTTCTTGCTCATGGCGACTGCGTCTATGCGCCCTCACCGGCTGCGGTGGCCGCGTCTGCAAGTGCAGGAAGCTCACCCTCGTAGTCGGCAGGGAGGAACTTGCCGGCGATGTCCTGCTTCCAGGTAAGCTTGCGCTTGTTGGCCTCGCTGCTGTCGGTTCTCTCCACCGAGAGGAACAGAGGGTTGCACTTGTTTCCGAACGCCTGGACGCGCCCGGCCGCCGAGCCGTCGCATTCCTTCACGAGGATGACGACGCCCTTGTTCATGAAGGCCTCGACGAAGTTCTTGATGTCCTTCTCGTTGCCCGGGTGCTCGAACTCCACGCCCTGCTTCACGCCGCGTGCATCGGCGTCTCCGGAATACTCCTCGGACGCGGCGATGGTCTTCGGCGTGCCATATACGCACACGGCCTTCGCCCCCTCCTTGAGAGTGTAGTTGCCGGTCACGGCCACATTGCCGAGAGTTCTCGTCGGTTCGGTCTCGATGTCCTCGACATCCATGATTATGATGTCGGAAGATTTTGGAGACGGGCATCCCGCGCCGTCTCCGTTCTTTGGAATACTTACTTTAGTATAAGCCATAGTCTTGCTTGTTTTTTCAGTGATTACGCGCCTTCCTGCTGCTTGTTGTCGTCGGTGCCCTTCTCCTCAGTGTTCTGGCTGTCAGGATTTGTCGGCTCGGCGGCCGGCTTCGTGCCGTTCATCCACGGCCCGTCCTCGGAAAGGTCGATGCCCTCGGAAAGGATGCTCTCTGAAGGAGTATATCCGGTCGGAACCGCAGCGAACACGGCCTCGGCAATCTTGAAGCCCACTGACAGGGAGTACTCTCCGAACACCTTCACGTCGTAGTTGCTTTCCTCGATGCGGTTGATGCAGCTCTCCGCCTTGGAGTAGTCCACAAGCTCGACGAAGTTCTCCTTCGGGGTGGCGAAGAGAATCGGGGAGTTGTACATGGACTCGAGGGCGACGAGATGGAAGTTGGTGAAGCGGATTGTGCCTCCGGTCTCGATGCCGGTGTATTTGCCGTTCACGGCAAAGTCCGCCCTCTTGTAGCGGGTGAGGAACTGCTCCGAACAGAAGACGGTTGCGGTCTTGGCGAAGAGCCCGGAGATGTTGTCAACGAAGCTGTCAACATAGTCAAGAAGCTGCTGGTCCGTGAGCGTCTTGTAGTCCTTCGCGTTGCGGAGGTAGTTGATCTTGCATTTCTCGTCAGTGAGACCCTCGACGAGGATGGTCTCGTAGCCGTCCATGGAGTCCTTCGCCGCCGAACCGGCCGCGCCGTCAGTGAGCCCCGCGAGGGAGACTTCCTTGAACTTTCCCTTTCCGATCATCGAGAGGGTGATGTCGTCGAGGGTCTTGGGAAGGATGTGCTCCTCGATGATGTACTTGGTGATAGGCATCTCAGCCTGAGTCTTGCCCTGCTCGTAGAGATTGATCAACCATGACTTGATGATGTCCGTCGGACGAATCAGGACGTTGATCTTGTGACGGCGGTAAGGGATGCGGATCGGAGTGAACTTCGCCGTGCCCTTAGGAGTCCACTTCGGGGTGAACTGCTGAGAGACCTCGGTGAAGATGGCCGCGGACGCGATGAAGTCGCGGTCGGACTGGATGCGCGTCATGTGCTGGGAGTCGTTGAAGCCCATGTAGAGCCTCTTTGCGAGGAGGTCGAGCTTTGCCTTAGGAGGCATCACGATCTTGAATTCAGCATTAAGGTCGGCCACGTCGAGCGTGCCGCCGTCGAGAGCCGCGAAAACCATCGGGTTGGTGGATGCGAGCGCCTGCGCGACGATGCGGTTGTGAGCCGCGTTCATGTTCAGGACGAACTGCCTTGTGGCCTCGCCTGCTGAAAGCGGCCTCGACGGAGCCTGTGCCTGAGGCTGAGGTTCAGGCTCGCGGGAAAGTTCCAGGACATCGCCCTGAAGCTGCTGCACCTGAGCCGTGAGGGCTGCGGTCGCCTCGGCCGTCTTGGCGGCAACCGCCGCGTCGAAGAGGTCGAATGCGTCCTCGTCTTCGAGTGTGACGGACTCCAGCTTTTCGAGGAAAGCCTGTCCGTAGTTCTCAAGAACCTTCGCGCGCTCCTCGGTGGAAAGTTCAACCTTTCCGTCCTTGACAGCGAGCTCCGGCCTTCCGAGAAGACGGGCAACGATTTTGCCCATCTTTGAGTTTGAGAGTGCTTTTTTATTCATTGTACTTGGTATAAGAGGTTTGTAAGTTTTTCGTCAGATTTCTGCGAGAGCGAACGCCGCCTCGACACTTTCCCTGAGGGTCTTGCGGGCGTCGGCGAATCCGATCTTCAGAGCCTCGTCGCAGAGGAAGGTTGCCCCGGTAAGCACGCCCTCCCTTTCCGTGTCGAGCGCCGGACGGCCTTTCCGCACGGCTTCCTGAAACTGTGAGACAATCGGGGACATGCTGTCCTGAATGAGGCTGTAGTCGCCTTCGAGAGCCTTCCTGTAATCAAGGTTCTTATCCGAGGATTCACGCGCATAGACCGGAACAATCTTCACCCCGGTCTGCGGGTCTTTCTCCGGAGGCAGCGACAGTGTGCACAGCACCCCGACGGAACCTATTTCTGACATAGGGTTGTCGAGATAGATGAGGTCACACTGCGATGCCACCCAGAGAGCGGCCGAGCAACAGAGGTCACAATGGGCGATGACTGGCTTGTGCGCCGCCTTGGCATACCGTATCGCCTCGACGAGCGGCGGAACCGCATTCGCCTCACCTCCGCCGCTGTCAATGTCAATGACGATGGCGACAATGTCCTGACGGTCTGCGCAGTCCCTTATGAACGAGGCGAGAGCCACGGCTCCGTCGGAGCTGCAGGTCTCGTATTTCGTCATCGTGCCATGAAGCGGCAGAACCGCCACCTTCCTCTCGACCGTCGCCTGTGCGCCGTCGCCGACCTCGGAGCCGTCCGAAAGCATGAAGGACGGACGCGCCGTTTCCTCGACGTCGGCAAGCGGCGTGCGCGAAAGCAGTGCAAACACCGCCGGAAGATAAGACTCCGCATCAGCGAGAAGCCATTTCCCCCGGATTATCTCCGCCGCCAGATGTGATGTATTTCTCTGTTTTCCCATTGTATCCAATTTTACGGTACAAAGGAAAACAAAAGCGCCGTCCCGAAAAAGGACAGCGCCCCTCACGCCCCTCAGCGGCGGATTTTGCTATTTCTCATTTGATTCTTTACTCTCATTGATATATTTCAGAGTTTCTTCAAGCGTAATCCTAAACGACTCCTCCGCCTCTTCATCCGTCTTGCCATATCCGGCGACATCAAGGCTGGGGCAATATACGATTTTGCAGCCAGAATCTTCAAAACGTACTACGAGTCCATCTTGCTCTAATATCTTTGAAATTCTATCCCTAATTTGAAAAATATCATATTTCATCTTGACAACTTCGTCAAGCAAGTCATCAAGGCTATCTGCATTAAGTCTTTTTATAACGACCGCCCTCGTTATCTTATGTGTGCACCATAAAAGTGCCAACAATATAACAAATGCCATTGGCACTAATATAACACCAACTATATTTTCCATAACAAAAACATATTCACAAAACTTTGCCGTCAGTAGGTTCAGGACGGGACTTGCCAGTAATGATATTGTCGCACTTATTATCTATTTTGCACAATACTTCAGTGAGTTTGGTGTCAAGAGATTTAAGCGAGGCAATCAAATTAGACAACTCCAACAGAATCAGAGTATATACCAATACATTAACAATCATCAATGCCAACCATATCATCTCCATATTTGCACAAATTTAGTTAGCCAATGTTATGAATTATTTTGGTGCCTTGTGTAGCCGAGTGCAAAGATAGAGTTTTTTCCATATATGCAAATGGCTTACAGCCGCGAAAGAGTCTTGTGGGTGACGGAGAGGCGGAGGACGTCGAGGTTGTCCTCCGTCTCGAAGCGGAGGGGGATGTCCTCCGAGCCGAGGGTGGTGTCCGGAACGACACAGGCGCAGTCGCCGAACACGACGCGGGCAATGCAGCCGTCACGGAGCGTCCTTCTGGCCGCAGGGGAAAGCGGCTTGCAGCTGAGCTTGAGCTTAATCGTCAAACAGCGTCCGTTCTCGTCGCTCGTCTCCTTGCTTTCCATCGTTCCGGACGCCGGAATCATCGGCAGTCTTGATGCCTTGAGAGGATCGAACCCGTCCGTCGCCGGGCTCACGAGAATTTCCTTGATTATCCTTATCATCTTTCAGTCCTTTGAGGTTAATGCTTTCGTCCAGATAGTAGCAGCGCCGGAGCAGCCGCTGTGTCAGAGCCTTCATCCGCCGCTGGCTCGTGCGGTAGGCACGCTTGTAGAGGGTGTCGGTGCAGTCGATTTCAACGAGGTTGCGCGAGATGATGAACGCCTCGACAATCTCCTTGCGTCCATAGCCGAGGTTCTCGCCCTTTCGGTAGTATCCCGCGAAGTCGAGGTCGAACGTCGCCGACAGAGCCATCATCAGAGCCGCCGTGTCCGCCTGCGAGTAATAGATGAACTTGTTGGCCGCGTTCCTGGTCGCCGGGTTCAGAGGAAGGTCGAGCGTCGCCACAAGCTCTCCCTCCGGCTCATCGACCGGCCGCCACGACTCGCGTACCCTTGCGCACAGGAGTTCGCCCATCGGCTCGCGGGTACTCACCTTATAGGCGCCGTCCCCGGGAATCCTCGGAAAGAGGAACCCGAAGTAATCCAGTCTTAGTTCAGTGTCGAATTTGAGTTTTATCAGCATCGCGTCGGTTCTTTCAAATGGCTACTGCTCACAAAGTTACGGAAATTTATCCGTATTCCCAACAGCATCTCCGGCCGTTTTTTAGCGGAAAATCACTTAATCCACACATCCTTACCCTCGCGGATCATCCGGCAGAGGATGCGGTAGTTGCTCTCACGGACATAGTCGCTGTACCAGTCGCCCGTGTCCGGTCCAAGCTCCACCCTGTAGAGGATGCACCGCCCGCGATAGAGGTCCTTTGTCTCCGCTCGGCGCATTCCGGAGGGCAGCGCCCTGTAATGCCACAGCGGCATGGAGCGGCCATAGACGTCGGCGTTGAATTCGAGCCGTTCAGGAGCGGAGGTTGATGTGCTTTCTTCTGTCATGATTGTGTCGATTTTGAGGTGATTCTGCAACAAAAATTTTTTCAGGAGTTTCTGAGTGTGAAATTTTCTGACCATTTGACGCGCAGCCGAAAAATCCTTGTAACTCTCTGATAATCAATAGGGGTTTGCGCGTCAGATTATTTCTCCATCAATTTGACGCTATTTAGGGGAAATATGGTCTAACTAATTGATTCACAAGCGCGTCAAAACTATTTCCATAGAAACGCGAAAGGGTGCCGAAGGGGCAAAAAGGCGCGTCAGTGCAAAACCAAAATGACGCGATTTGACGCGCAGATTTGACGCGCAGTAACTCTCTTATTTTCATTTACTTATACTCCTTTTCTTTCTCTCCGCGTCAAAAGGTCAAAGAAAAATAGACTTAGAACTGACGCGAAAAATTCAACTCCTCCAAAAAGAAGGGTCCGCGAAAGGCGAACCCTCATTCAAAGTTTCTTTCGGGATGACGTCCGAAGGCCGTTTTTGTCCGGCCGGACGACATGGTGGCTACAGGAACGGCGGCTGCTCGACGGCCATGACATCAGGCGCGGCCGATGTCCCTATGACACCCGGGCCCAACTCCCCGCACCCCGGCTCCTCGGACTCAGGAGGAGTGCCGATGATTGACGCGGCGTCAAGCTCCTCCTCGTGGTCGCGGCGCGTGTCGATGTAGAAGAAATAGTTGTCCTCGTTACCGATTTTGCGGCGGATGTCGTTGCGCTGCCGTTCCGACTCCGAAAGAAGGAGCTCGGGCGGGTTGAACACCCAGCCCTTGTAGGCGCAGTACATGATGAGCTTGTTCTTGAAGGTCTTCATCTTGATGCTGTCCTGAATCTTCCTGTTCAGCGTTGACTTGTAGGCGTCGAACGCGTCGGCCTTGTTGACGATTGTGTTAAGGCGGCTCTCGGTGAACCAGTCCTCGGCCCACCAGATGAACTCGTCGGTGATTGCCCGCTGGAGGTTGCGCTGCTCGATCTGTCTCATCGGCGGCTGAATCCGGATGCGGAGCTTGTGCCACATGGCAATGCAGTTGAACATGAAATTGTAAAATTTGTTCATCTCATCCGGCGTGTAGTCCTGGATGAGGTTCTTGTGGAACTCCGTGTAAGGGGAACGCTCCTTCAGACCTCGCATCGGGTCGTCCGAATGGTAGTAGTCGGTGAAGGCGGTGAACCAAGTCCGTCGGCGGAGCGACGCGTCGAACTTCTTTATCGCGTGGTTGGAGGTGAACGCCACCTTGGGGCTGTCCCTGAACTCAAGGATAAACGCGTCCTTGTTCTTGGGGTTCACCACCATCTTGCCTGTAATCATAGGCATGAAGCGGTGCAGGTCAATCGAGTCGTTCAGGTCGTCGAAATAGACGGTGTCCGTGATGCCCGGACGCACGCCCGCAAGCATGAAGTCCGTCTTCGAGGGATTTATCTCCTGGCCGTTGATGAAAAGCTGCTTTCGGAGCTGCTCCGTGCTCGTCATGAACAGCGACTTTCCCGTTCCTCCGAGGTGCGTGCCCTCCTCCGACTGCTCGGTCTCCATCGCATAAATCGCGTAGGGCTGCCCGGCGACCTTGTGCTTGCTCATGATGTAGCCCAGCGCCATGACCTTCGAGATGAAGTGCAGGTTTGTCTCAGCCTGCTCCTCCGGCGTCAGAGCCATGCCGAGTTCCTCCTTTCTCCAGTAGTTGCGCCCGGTGTTATAGACAAAGCGCATGAAAGTGCAGTCGTCACGGAAAATCTTGAGCCGATAGCGCCTGAGCTCATCCATAGCGTCAATTTGCTTCCTGATTGAGACGTAGTCGGGGGTGTCGGGGGAAAGGACGGAAAGCCGGTTCAGGAGCGTGGCATATTCCTCGGAATACTCGATGTCGAAGAAAGGCGGCTCCGGACGGAAGTCGTGCTCGATGATCTTGCTCCGATAGACATTGTACGGGCAATCGGACGGCTTCAGCTGCTTCGCGCCTGTGGCCGAGACCTTCACCGGGCCGTTGTTGAAGAAGAACGTGTCCGAACGCTCGTCAAAGGCGTTGAAGTCAGGAACGATGACAGAAAGCTTCTCCAGCGAGCTCCGGCTTATCTGAGGGGAGCGGTGGATGGTGTTGGCAAGCGCCTGATTGTAGTAGTTGGCGTGGGTGCGGAGATATTCCAGGAGATACGCCGAACAGTGCGCCGATATGCTGTCGTCGCCGATGAGCGTCACCACGTTGTCCTTTACCTGACAGAAGGCGAAGTCCGTGCAGTCCGGATTCGTGGCGATGCGGAAATATCCCGATGCCTGGAGAAACGAATACAGCTGCTCGTTGTTGATGTCGTAGCCGCCGAATCCGCCCGTCTTTGTCCTCTTCTCCTGCCAGAACTTCAGCCCTCCGGAAAGCTTCACGAGCTCCTTGAACAGCGACACCGGATTCTGGTTCTCCGGACGGCGGAAATGCACGAAAAAGTCCTTCGCGTCCTTGCAGGGCTTCCCCTTGCGGTCCTTGAACCGCTTGAGTTCCTCCGGCAGGCGGATGATGTTGATGTCGAGGTAGCGCAGCGCAATCCGGTACATATTGGCGATTCCCGTGTCGTCGATGTCGTAGAGGATGTATATCTTCTTCGCGAGCTTCTGGAGGAGCGAGAACTCATATTCCGTAAGCTCCGCCGTCTCCGAGTTCAGCCAGCACACGTGATAACCCGCAGAATGGACGTTCAGCGCGTCGGACGGTCCGGAACAGATGATGAGTTCCTTCCATGTCATATCGACCGCAGGACCCGCTTCCTCGCCGTCGATGGGCTCCATCTCCACCATGCCCGGATAGACCCCCTTCTGAGCGTCGGCGTATGCCTTTATGAAGTCGCGCTCCCCGAAGAAGAAGTTTTCCGGCTTCTCGCCCACGTACATGAAGCGGATGTCCCCGAGCGGCTGGTAGAGCTTGCCCCATGAGCCGTAGTCGTAGTAGTAAATCGGATAGTTGTCCGTGGCCGTGATTTGCCAGCTCTCGCCCTTGGAGTTCTTCGCGGTGACGTAGGAGTCCACCGGCTTCAGGCAGAGGTCGTCACAGATTTCGGGCGTAATCTTATATCCGAGGAGATAAAGCTCCCTGTCGGTGAACTTGCCGCCTTTCCTGAGGTTCACGGACATCTTCTCCTGCCCTCTGACCTTCTTCATCTCCGGCATCGGCTTCACCTCCGAGGCGACCGCGTCTCCCTCAAGAAGATGCGGCGCGTACTTGCGGGCAATCCAGTTTATCGCCGCCGGATAGTCCAGCCCCTCCTCCTTCATAACGAGCTGAATGGCCGTGTAGGCCTTGGTGTCGCTCCCGCCCTTGTCCTGGATGAACCACACCCCGTCCTTCCGGAACACCGTGCAGGAAGGGCTCTTGTCGTCCTCCC
Source organism: Bacteroidales bacterium UBA6408 (assembly GCA_002439805.1). Classification (GTDB taxonomy): domain Bacteria; phylum Bacteroidota; class Bacteroidia; order Bacteroidales; family UBA932; genus Cryptobacteroides. The sequence continues at coordinate 2,800 of DJPQ01000114.1, read as the reverse complement.
TAATCCTGAAGTTGCGCCCGCGCCCCGAAAAGCACGACGCGCTCTGAGGATAGTATCCGGCGATGACCGCCTTTCCGCCCTCAGTCGCCTCAAAAATCTGTTCCTTGCGTATCATTGTGTATATTGCTGAAAATCAGAGAAAAAATATTGGAAAAATATGCAAATTTATTGAAAAACACTTGCATAATTCAGAGATAATGCGTACCTTTGTAATGCAGTCAGGAAGAAGGCCTGCTGCGAAAGAGGAATCTGAAACGCTTGAAAGGGAGTAAGAAAAAACCTACCAAAGTCTTTGAAAGATGAGCGCTAAATTCACATTCAAGATTTGGAAATTTAGATTCACGATTGAAATCGCAATCTAGTTTCATCGGAGGCTGAGAAATCAGCCTCCCCTTTGGTAGGCTTCGCAAAAATACAAAATTATATGGAAACACAAAATTCATCTTCATCCTCCAAGAAAGGAAAGGGCGGTGCAAGAGAGGGCGCGGGCCGCAAGCCCGTCGAACACGGCAAGAACTACACGTTCCGCTCAAATCCCGCCGTCGATGCCATTCTCACCTCATTCGAGGGCAACAAGACCCAGTTCATCAACGAAGCCATCGAGCACTACTTCCATTCAAAGCGTTAAACCATTCTTTCGGCATTTTTCAAAGCCGTCCGCTCCGGGCGGCTTTTACCTTTCCAAGTCTTTTTCCATTTCGTCCGCGAACTTCTTGCAAAGCTTGGCGGCATTCCTGTGAGGAAGTATTCCAGCAGCTGCAATCTCGAATAGACCATTTGCCGCTCGTTCCAACAAGACCACCGCCTCAAAATATGATTTCCAGTCCTCATCCGCACGTATTTCCGCGAGTAAACGGCCCATATAGGTCACAATTTTCTGTGCCATATCCAATTCTCTCAGAACGCCGCCGTTTGCAAGCCGGAACTCCGCATCCTGCCTTTTCTTTCCCGCCGTCATTCCGGAAGGTCGTCGTCGAAAGTCATTGACTGGGCTGCCATCTCCGGAGCCTTGTAGGGGCGCATATTGCCGAGGATGGCGAAGGAGCGGCGTTCCGCCTCCGTCATCGCGTCAAACTTCTTCTTTTCGATGTGCCCCTTCACGAGGTGCGTGTCGCCGAACTGGCTTACCTGTGAAAGCTCGATGGCCGAGAGGCCGAGATAGACGCCCTTGCTGCCGACATAGATGGCCGGATTCTCGTCCACCGGAATGAACACGCCCCTGCGCCCGCCTGCATTGACGAGTTTTGCGTCCTTAAACTTCATCAAATCGAGTCTGATTGAAAAATTCTCCATAATCCCTATAGTTTTTTGTTTTCTTCATCTTTGATAATGAGCACCGCCGCCTGGCATCCGAGCACCGCCACGAGAGCCAGAATGGCACTTATGACGAATTTCTCGAATATGAGGCACACGAGCGCCGCCATGGCTGCAACTGCGGCCACTATCGACGCGAGCTTCAGCGCGCCGTAAGTTGTGAATCTGAGTCCCATAGCCGCCTACTTTACCCGTGAAACCGTGACCGGCTGCCCCTTGACGGCCGAAACGGAATAGACGCGGTCGAGATCCCTCGACACGCTTGAAGCCGTCGCCCTGACGGTGGAAATCTTGCAGCCGCGTATCGTGACTGCCTCGCCCGGCTGGAGAGCCGTAATTCTTGCCCTGTAGTTCGTCTTTGCCATATTTTGAACAATTAAAATTTGTGGGGACGGAGGGAGTCGAACCCTCGTGCAGACATTCCGACTCGTTCATCGTTCCAGATTCCCGACTCGCTCACCGTACCAGATTTGACGATTCGGGCTTTCGCCCTCTTCACGTGCTTCCGGCATTGGCCGTCTGCGAAGTCTTGAGCCGCGAGGCTGATGGTGTCGTGGGCTTTCTGCGTGATGCTCAACGCTAAGGGAATCACGCATTATATCCTTCCGCCACTGCTATGAAACTCAAGCCTACATTTTTCGATGAGCTGTGTACCGTATTTCGATGAACTTGCGCATTTCTGCCGCCCGTGCGGCCTGCGTCCCCAAATTCCCCGTCTTTCCGGGGCGTCACTCCGTCTTTCCGGAGCGTCATGTCTTGGTTGTAGCCTGCCGGCGCATCACTGCGGCTCGCAGGGTCGTTGTATGTATGGTATCTCCGACATATTTATGGCCTTACGCCTACATTGTATCTGTAGCCTTTTTCAGAAGGGAACTTATCCATGAGGAGCCGCCTGTAGCGTCCCATCGTCCCCTTTGTCAGAACGTCGAGGCACGCGAGCTGGAGCTTTTCGTCTCCGTAGGCAAGCATGTTTCCGCTCACCCGCTCGTCCTCTCCCATCTGCCCGAACGCAATGGCAAACCCGCCGTCGCATTCGTCCGCCCATTCCTCAAGAATTTTCAAGATGTCTTCAGTTTTCATAATCATTTGTCTTTAAGATGTTACCGTTGTTTCTAATAAGATTCAATAAAGAGCGCCGGCATGGCGGGCATTGATGTACCACAAGTGCCAAGTCCCAGGGTGGCCCGCCCTGTCGGCGCCCGAAAATGTCATTCGCAGTCGACCTCACCGACCGTTTCCGGCTTCTTGCCGCCTGCCGGGAAAAAGAGGTTTACCGCCCTGACGAGCGTAGTGCACCGGTCTATCGCGATGTTGTGCTTTGTCAAGAAGTCGAAATGCGCCCGGGAGGTAACCCAGTTGCGGCTTTCCTTTTCCCGCTCCCTCTCCAGCTCCGGAAGCAACAGCTTCACGGCTTTCTTGAGTAAGAGAGCGTCACTCCTCGTGATGTCCGAAATAATCATCATTCCTCTGCTGTCCTGGTCTATCA
>DJPQ01000057.1 GCA_002439805.1 Bacteroidales bacterium UBA6408 | reverse complement strand
CCCAGGGCATCGGCGATGCTTGAGCCGGCAGTGGCGGAACTGAAAGAAAAACGGTTCAAGGACGTCGCCTACCTTGAACCGTTCTATCTGAAAGATTTCGTAATTACTCAGAGCAAAAAGAAGCTATTTTAGTAGCTTATTAAATAACTGATCGAGTGACTTTTCGTCGGTGACCTTCGCATCGACGAGCTCTCCGTGGCTGATGAAATAGGACGTCGGCAGCTTCTCGATGTTGTACTGGCCGATGTACTTTGAGGCAGCGCCCTTTGAATCACAGACATTTATCCACGGGAGAGCCTGTTCCTTGACCGTCTTCGCCCAATTGGTCTTGTCGAGGTCGAGAGCCACGGCGTAGATCTCCAGCCCGCGGTCGTGGAACTTGTCATAGAAGTTCTTGAGCACGTCGAGATTGAAGCGGCACTGCTCCGGGTCGGACGCCGTCCAGAAATGCAGCATCACGAGCGGGGCATCGACCTCGCTGAGCTTCACCTTCCGCGCATTGATGTCCGGCAGTTCCACGTCGAGGAAAGAGACAGCCTCGGCGTTGCGGAGATTGTTCAGCAGCGCCATATAATCCATACGCTCCTTCGCCTCTTCCTTCAGGGCCTTGACATACTTGGACTTAGGGTAGGCCGTCGCGAGCGAATCGGCGACGTTCAGCATCGTTATGCCGTCCGTCTCCTGCCCGAACACCGGAAGTTCGCCGGCGAATGAATGGTGGAAAACCGGAATGACGGTGAGCGAACGGCTGTTTTCGAGGACATAGCGGACGCATCTGCGGTAGTAGCTGACATAGGTCTCCCCCATCTCGTGCTTGAGCGCGGCAATCTCCCCGTCGTCCGTGGCGCGGTCAAGGTCATAGGCGAGGTCGGACATCTTCTCCGACGTCTCCCTGAAATCGCGCTCTATCTTCTGCATCTTTTCACAGTCCTCCGAGCCGCTGACGGTGCAGCCGCCGAGAGTGTCGAGGACAACCTCCACACGGTCACCGGACGAAAGCAGCAGCGACACAAGCCGCGACTTTCCGTCATAGAGGTCGATGAATTCCGGCTGTCCCTTCTCAAGCTTCACCTTGCAGGCGGCTTTTCCCGCCTTGTCCAGGCGCAGGGTGTCCAGCACGGTGTTTCTGTTCAGGTTCTGAGCCTTTACCACAATCTCGCGGCCGGACTCGCCGCTCACGGTTACCTTTGCCCCACGGGAGCAGCCCGCAAGCATGACGGCAGCGAGCGCTGTCAGCGACAGCAGTCTGAGTGTTTTCATAAGATTCATATTGCTTTTCGAGCCTTCGCAAGCCGCGAAATCTGTCCGACTCCGGGCTACAAGGCCAAGTATTCCCTGTAAATATCCGCCGAGATGCGTTCCATCTCCTCACTGCTGACCTCCACGTGCTTTCCGAAGGCCATGTCCGACTCCTTCTGAAGCGGAACGAGGTGGATGTGAGTGTGCGGAACCTCCATCCCGAGCACGGCAACGCCCACCCTCCTGCATGGAACCGCCTTCCCGAGCGCCGTGGCAACCTTCTTCGCGAACTCGCACAGGCCGATGTACGTCGGGTCGTCGAGGGCGAAGATGTAGTCGTTCTCGACATTCTTGGGAATCACGAGAGTATGTCCCGGAGCCATCGGGTTTATGTCGAGGAATGCATAATAGTTGTCGTCCTCCGCACATTTGTACGAAGGAATCTCGCCTTTGGCGATACGTGTAAAGATTGTTGACATATTATAATATATGTGAATATCCCCCCCCAAAAAAAGAAATATGAAGGTTTCTAAGGTTACAGGGTTATGTCGAGAATCTCGAACTTTATGACGCCGGAAGGGACCTTGGCCTCGACGACTTCGCCCTTGGAGTGTCCCATCAGAGCCTTTCCTATCGGGGTCGTGGCGGCAAGCTTTCCCTTCGTGAAGTCAGCCTCGGACTCGCCGACAAGCGTGAATTCCATTTCCTTGCCGAGCGAAAGGTTCTTCACGCGCACCTTGTTGAGCATCTGAACCTTGTCCGTTCCAATCTGCGACTCGTCGATGACCCTCGCGTTGGCGAGCTGGTCCTGAAGCTTTGAAATAGTGAGTTCAAGCAGTCCCTGAGCCTCGCGCGCTGCTTCATATTCCGCGTTTTCCGAAAGGTCTCCCTTGTCTCTCGCCTCGGCAATCTGGGCCGAAATCACAGGGCGCTGGGCGATTGCGTCGGCCAGATCCTTCTTGAGCTTGTCCATACCCTGCTGGGTAACATAATGAATAGCCATAATTTTATGTTTTATTTGAATAGACAATAAAATAAACAGAGCCCCGCTTTCAATGGCGGAACCCCAACTACCTCTGCAAAGGTAGGCAATTTTTTCATCGAAGCAACAAATATTCTCGAAAAAAGACACGAAAAAGACAACTAATCGTCGGAAATGCTTACCTTTACGCCCCGTTTCCCACGAGACACAGCGATTTACGGAAACGGGCCCATTTATTTATAACACATAATCATATAACATGATGGACATGAAACATACTGCAATATTTTTTCTTGCCGCATTTTTTGCCATTGCGGGAGCCTGCACTCCTGAAACGACGGTGAAGCCCGACGAGGGCACGGAACAGCCTGAAAAGCCGGGCGGAGAAGACAAACCGGGCGGAAACGAGGAGAACCCGGACACCCCGGAGAAGCCCGGAGGCGACCAGCCGGGAGGTGAGGATAAGCCCGGCGGAGAGGACAAGCCGGGCGGAGAGGAGGAAACGCCGGTGAGCGTCGTCGTGGTGGATCCGGGAGAGAAATATGTGGAGACAAAGCCGACCCCGCTGCATCCGGAACTCGAGCACAACGTGGAATACCATGAATTTTTCAATCCGCTCCAGGACGATCTGGACGAGTTCGGGAACATCGATTATGTCTGCGCACAAGGCAAGGGCACGGATTGGCCGTATATCACGGAGGATTATTCCATCCGCTTCTACCAGAGCGCTTCCGCATCGAGGAACGGCGGCTACATCCGCGTCCGCGCCCATAACGGGGCGAAGATTCTCTCCGTGACCGTGGGCTCGGCGACTTCTACGAAGATAGCGCACTCGCTCGACGGCAAGGCTAAGAAATCGGAAACGGCGGAGGTCAAGGCCGGAGGGACATACACGGCCGACACGGAGTGCAGTTCCGTGACTTTCTACTGCATGGGCACGACACAGTCCGAGCGGTGGGAGATGAATTCCATCAAGGTGCGTTACAAAGGCGGCTTCGTTGAAGAGGACTTCTATGTAGAACCGAAGGAGTACGGGCCGCTCGTGAGGGTGGATCTTCCGTTCAGTGAGGACTTCGAAAGCGGATTCCCCACGACGGACAAGCCGTCCTACTACAAGTACGGGCTCACGGCCGGACGCGAAAACCTCCGGTGGAGTACATGGTACGGCTCTTTCTCATGGCAGAATCCGATTGCCGGGAAGCAGAGCGCCCAGCTGCGCATCTATAAGGAGGAGGAAGACTACTACGAGAACACGCAGTTCGGCCACCTGAAGATGGAGTATTTCATCGAGAACCTCTCGAAGGTCAACTTCAAGTACCGGTTCTCCGAGTTCTGGACCAAGGCCACAGTCTCATGGTGCGAGTTCGGCTCCAGCGAATGGCGCGACCCGCAGCAGATTGCCCTCAAGAACTACCCCGACCGCGAAACGGTCCAGTCCTTCACCTACGAGCTCGGCAAGACCGCCAATGCCAAGATCCGCATAGAGATTGACCCCGACAGCGGCCATCCGTCCAAAGGCCACTACGACCTCGTCTTCGACGACTTCGTGTTTGAATAGTTTATCCGTAAGTGGTATAAAAAGGGACTTACGGACAAGCATTTCCGATTTTTACTTATCCGTAAGTCCGATTTTTATGGAGTTACGGACGAGTGATAGACATTTCTCCATGAGAAAAGAGCCAAAGATGTTGCTCCCGAAACAATTATTTGTATTTTTGTCGAACTTTAATTGAACCTTTTATGCAAACAGTTTTGAGCAGCGCAGAACATTCCCATGTCAGAAGAACCTCAAAGGTCACCTCTAAGCAGGCAACAGTGGTGTCCTTGTTCGCCGGCTGCGGAGGAATGGACTTAGGAATTATCGGAGGCTTTGATTTTCTGGGGAATCATTTTGCCAAAACAGGATTTGAGATTATTTGGGCGAATGAGCTTAACCGGGCTGCCTGCAAAACTTATAGACGGAATTTTTCCCACCCGTTGGTTGAGGGAGATATAAGGGATGCAATTGGACAGATGCCCAAAGAGGCAGATGTTGTCATAGGAGGGTTCCCGTGTCAGGACATATCCATAAACGGAAAAATGTTGGGAGTAGATGGTGCCCGTAGCGGACTTTACACATACATTACAGAGGCGGTAAGCCGTATTCACCCCAAGGCTTTCATCGCAGAAAATGTCGGCGGGCTTCTTTTAAG
>DJPQ01000022.1 GCA_002439805.1 Bacteroidales bacterium UBA6408 | reverse complement strand
TTTAAGGCAACGACAATGGGATGCCCGGTGATTATGGGACGGCGGACATTCGAGTCCATCGGGAGGCCGCTGCCGGGTCGTTGTAACATCGTGATATCAAAAACTTTGCTGCCAGGCCACGACAGCATCGGGATGCCGGACATCAAGACTGAGCCAAAGTCTGCGCACATCTCACGCAGCCTGATGCAGGCATTTTCCATCGCAGAGCGGCAAGGTCACGACCGCTGCTTCATCATCGGCGGGGCGCAGCTCTATGCGGAGGCTCTCCCCGAGGCCGACAGGCTCTACATCACCCGCATCCACGCCACCGCTCCGGACGCCGACAGGTTCTTCCCAGTCATAGAGAAGTCGGTGTGGAGCCTTGAAAGCGCTTCAGAACTCCACACCGACCCTAAAACCGGTATTACATTCACTTTTGAGGTCTATTCCCGCTAAATATTCGGGGTGTCCCAAATCTTTGTTTCAGTGCAGCGGACGAGAGCCGTCTCGGTGCCCGCCTGAAGGCGGAAATCGCCCTCTTCAAGGGTCCAGCGGCCGTCAAAGCCGACAAACGCGAGCGCCTTTGCAGGAAGTTCGAATGAAACTGTCCTTGTTTCGCCGGGCTGAAGTTCAATCTTCGTGAACTCGCGCAGACGACGGCTTTCAGGAATGACGGAGGCCACGAGATCGCTGCTGAAAAGGAGAACGGACTCCTTGCCGACCACATTGCCGGTGTTCGTGACATCTACGGAAACGGTCAGAACATCTCCGTCGCTGAACTCAGTGCGGTCAACCTTCATGTTGCTGTAGGCAAAGGTGGTGTAGCTCAGGCCGTAGCCGAACGCCCACTGGACGGACACGACGGCGTTGTAGTCGTAGGCCCCCTCCATCTTATCGACCTCCTCGCTGACCTTGTAGTCGTAGTTGATGAGAGAGTTGATTTCCTTAGGGTAGGTGAACGGAAGCCTGCCGCTGAAATTCACGTCGCCGGAAAGGAGGTTGGCAAGCGCGTCACCTCCCCTGTTGCCGGGAAGCATCATATCCACGACTGCGGCGGCCTTCGGCACGAGCTCGGAAATCAGGCGCGGCCGTCCCTCGTTCAGAATCAGCACCACAGGCTTGCCTGTTTCCTCAAAGGCCTTGACGAGCGTCTTCTGGTATGGAGACAGGTTGATGTCCGTGAGGTTGCCCGGGGTCTCGCAGTAGCTGTTCTCGCCGATGCAGGCTACAATCACGTCCGCATCGCGTGCCGCAGCCGCAGCCCGGAAGCCGACAGGGAAGTTCTCCTCGTAGTATTTTCCCTGTTCATTGTAGGTGACACCCTGCTCAAGCCTGACGTTTGAAGCGCCGAACTTGTCCCGGAGAGCCTCGTAGATTGTGTTGTAGCGTCCTGCAAACTCATCGGCCTTATGCCCCTGCCAGGAGTAGCTCCAGCCGCCGTTCAGGCAGCGCATCTGATTGGCGTTCGGACCGGTCACAAGAATCTTCATCCCCTTGCGCAGCGGAAGAATGCCCTCGTTCTTCAGCAGCACGGCAGATTCCTCGGCCGCGTGAAGCGAAGCCTCGGAGAAAGCCTCGCAGCCGAAGTCGGGATAGTCGGCAAGCGATGTGTCAGGCCTGTCAAACAGCCCGAGACGATACTTCAGGCGAAGAACCCTGCGCACGGCATCGTCAATCCTGCTCATAGGAACCTCACCCTCTTCCACGAGAGACTTCAGCGAGTCACAGAAATCGTATCCATAAGGAACCATAGACATATCGATCCCGGCGTTTATCGCAAGTTTCACGGCTTCCTTCACGTCAGCGGCGACCTTTTCGCGCTTGTAGAGATTGTTTATGTCGGCCCAGTCGGTGACGACCATACCGTCCCAGCCGGTCTCGTCCTTGAGCCACTGAGTGAGCAGAACCGGGTTGCAGTGAACCGGAGTTCCGTTGATTGAAGCGGAGTTCACCATAATGGTGAGCGCACCTGCGCGGAGAGCCTCAAGATAAGGGACGAAATACTTGCCGCGAAGGTCAAGAGGGGATATGTAGGCAGGAGTCCTGTCCTTGCCGGAGAATGGCGCACCATAGCCGAGATAATGCTTCACGGAGACGGCTACATGCTTGTCGTCTATGTGGTTAGGGTCGCTCCCCTGCTCTCCGAGAATCGTGGCCTTGCCCATCTCCGCGTTCACATACCAGTCCTCTCCGTAGTTTTCCCAGAACCTCGACCAGCGCGGGTCGCGTCCGGAGTCGAGCGTCGGGTTGAACGACCACGGAACGTCGGCTGCACGGGACTCGTAGGCGGTGATTTCACCCGCCCGACGCGCGATTTCCCGGTTGAAGGTCGCGGCGACGGCTATCGGCTGAGGAAAGAGCGTGCCGTCGCTGATGTATGTCGTGCCGTGGATGTGGTCAAGTCCGAACAGCGTCGGTATGCCCATAACTTTCAATGACCTGTCATTCAGAGTCTTCACAAGGACATTCCACTGCGCCGCAGGCATCGCCTTGCCGATAGGGGTGTTCAGGAAGGAGCCGACCTTGTACTTGTCTATGTACTCCGCCAAATTCTCTTCCTTTAGCGTGTAGGAGTTCCCGTCAGCGGACTTTTCGGAAGCCGCATCAATGGTAATCTGGGTCATCTGGCCGATTTTCTCGTCCAGCGTCATCCGCGAGAGAGTCGCCTCGACCCGTTTCTCAATCTCGGCATCCTTAGGAATGACCGGCTTCACATCATTGCCGCAGCCCGCAGCAATCACAGCGACGGCCGCAGCCGCCACAAAGTTAAATCTATTCATCAGTTGTTATTATTTTTAATGTCTCCCCCTCATCAACAAACAAGACGCATCAGCGTCGTGCGGAGAACAGCGAAGCGAAGCCTTGTGCGATAGTGCGCACGGAGCACCACTTCCCCTTCGAGGGGACGGGAGGGGTCTATTAGATAGCAACGCGGCAATCCGCCTCAAAACACCTATCCACGCCGTGCGAGAAGGGGATGGAGTGCAAGGCGCACGGTGAAGATGAAACCGCAGCAACCTCCCGGTTGTGAGGATTTCAGCAATCCGTGCAACGCGGCAATCCGCCTCTTCTCACACGGCGACGGGAGCTTTGATTGAAGGATACGGGTCGTAGCCTTCCAACTTAAAGTCCTCGTACTTGAAATCAAAGATACTCTTCACCTCCGGGTTCAGCACCATCTTAGGCAGGGCACGCGGAGTGCGCGAAAGCTGCTCGGCGACCTGGTCGAAGTGGTTCTTGTAGATGTGCGTGTCGCCTGTCGTGTGGATGAACTCGCCAGGCTGAAGTCCGCAGACCTGCGCAATCATCATAGTGAGGAGCGCGTAGGAGGCGATGTTGAACGGCACACCGAGAAAAACGTCGGCACTGCGCTGGTAGAGCTGGCAGGAAAGCTTTCCGTCAGCGACATAGAACTGGAACAGCGTGTGGCACGGCGGCAGAGCCATCTTCTCCACTTCCGCGACATTCCACGCCGATACAATCATCCTGCGCGAGTC
>DJPQ01000025.1 GCA_002439805.1 Bacteroidales bacterium UBA6408 | reverse complement strand
AACATCGAGCGCGTGGATGAGGAGCCGCTTTTCTCCATTCTCGGCATAATGTGGCACAATTTCAAGGAACAGAAACGATATGAAGCGATTTCAAAGGCTCATTAGCCTCACAGAGTACATCGAGGGCTTTACGCTCCCCGAACTCGGCATCCGTCCCATAGTTACGACCGCGCAGGCCGACGCGACCTCCAAACTCCAGCACTTTTCGGGCGTTCAGGTCCTCGCGGCGCGTCCGGAATGCCGCCAGCAGGGCGACACGGATTCTTACAGTTCAGTGATTTCGACGGCGTTCTTCGTCGTGGCCAAGGGACTCGGCGCGGCGAACACGCCGGAGCGCGAACGGAAACAGTTCCGCGAACTCCTCGACATAGCCTCGCAGATTGTCGAGCGCGTGGCCGGCGACTCCACCTCCGGCTCCTGCGGACTTTTGTCCGGAATGTCGCTCGCGTCCGTCGAGATTGTCCCCGAAGCCTCCATTTTCGGCGGCTGGCTCGGCTACAGCGTCGAGCTCTCATTCGATTAGCCGGCCATGTCAGTAAAGGCACGCTTCATACGCAATGTCCTGGAGGAAGAGGGCGAATCGATGCTCCGCCGTCAGAGCTCAGCCATTCTCTCCAAGCTTGAGACGCGCACCGGCACGCTCGAAAGGTCGCGCACGGTCTCCGTCTCCTCCTCCGACTCGTTTGACGGAAAGATGACCTTCCGGCACGTAGCCTACGAACGCTACCTCGACCTCCGCCGTCTCCGCTACGGCTCCAAGGTCGTCTCCCGCCGCCGTCGCATCCACAACCGCTATGTCTTCGGAGCCTACTCCCGCATCGCCGAACGCCTGATGTACGAGTTCACCGACGAGGTCGCCGCTTCCATACGCCAACAAATTGAAAATGAATCGCTCTGACGCAAAGTGTTAATAAATATATAAATAAATCAATAAATAAATTTTTGTTGCTATCTTTGCGGGACATTTGGAAGCATATATGGACGCATTTGAGCAGAAATCTTTATTGGAGGCGGTTCTTTACATTCTCAAGAGAACCGGGGGCATCGGATACTATCAGGTGTTCAAGATTCTCTATTTCGCGGAAAAGAAACATCTCGCGAAGTGGGGAAGCAGCATGATTCCCGACCGTTTCTGCGCATTGGAGAACGGTCCTGTGCCTACATTCCTGTACGATGCCCTGCGCGGCCACAGCCGTCGCGAATGTCCGGGACTTCAGAAACTTCTGAAAGAAGGCGTCCAGAACGGCAGTGAGGATGCCTCCTACATTCTCACTGCACGACGCGACCCGGACATGGACTATCTCTCAAAATCGGAAATAGCTGAACTCGACCGCTCCATAGCTGAGAATCTTCCGCTTTCCTTCGCTGAACTGAAGGACAAATCCCATGACAGCGCATGGAGCGAAGCCTATTACAGCAAGCATTCCGGGCGCAAGTATATGGATCCGGTTCTCATGGCCGAAGCCGCCGATGCCGACAAACGCACAATAGCCTATCTGAAGGACAGTCTTGAACTTCAAAGCGCCTGTGCCCGATGAACCTTTCGGATTTTCTTTCCTCTGATGTCGTCAATTCTTTGACTCGTTCTACGGTTTCTGTCGGCGATGTGTGGAGAATCCGGCTTTATCCGGAAAATGGGATAACTCCGAAGGTCGGCGACGATTCCAGAAACAAGTTTCTTGTCATATTGGGCTTTGACAATGAGGGGAATATATATGGCGGCGTGGTAATCAATTCGAGAATCAACGACCGCATCCCCGTTGCCCTTCAGGACTTGCAGATGCCGATAAGGAAATCCGCCTACCCGTTTCTTGACCACGATTCTTTCGTGGACTGTTCAAAGCTTATGGTCGTCCGCGCTGAAACCTTTGCCCAATGGGAGTTCAAGGGCATCATTTCACAGGACGACATTGAACTCATCTCCGGCACCCTCCGTGAAAGTCCGCTTGTGACAGCCGCCACCCTTGCCCGATTCTCAATTTTATGTTGAACTCGATGAGGCATTGTCCTCCATTCTTCACCAAGACCTCGAACACAAGATAATTTTCTGTGAGGAGTGATTTTTGCAGTCTTCAATAAAAAATTCCCAACATGATAGATTTAATAAGAGCAATATTCAGCATGACAGGATTGACCGCCTTATTCAGCGTGATTTTGATTGGCGGATTAGTCTTGCTCATTATTTTTCTGAATTCTATTGCAACAATATCTGTAGCGGACTGGATTATCATAGGCATCGCTGTGATAGTATTTATTCCTATCATGATTCTTCTTGACAAACGCAAGAAAGAGAGGGAAAAAGAGCCTTGGAATCATGACATTTAGTGTCCTTTCGTAGCTGCCTGCGGGCAGCTATTTTTGTATCATTAAATTGATACAAGATGAAAAGTGAAGACCTGCGGTTGAACATAATCGTGAACGGCGATGCCGGGCGCAAGGAAATTCTTGACACGGAGAAGGAAATTTCAAGGCTTGAATCGGAAATAAAGTCTCTGAAAAAGGCAGAAGGAGACCACTCAAAGGAAATTTCTGAAACCAACAGGAAACTCACTGATGCGAAGTCGAAGTATGCAGAGCTCCAAAGGCAGATGAAGCTTGACCAAAAGACTATGGCCGAACTCAAGAGCCACATAAAGGCGACTCGCGCTGCTTTGGAAAAAGCTGTACCAGGAACAGAGAATTGGGATGCCCTGAATGCGGAATTGCTTGAGAGCAGAAAACGCTTTGAGGAACTTGCAAGACAATCCCAAAGTACTCGAACGATATTGTCACAGACTTTCACTAATATCGGAAACATATCAATAGGAGTAAAGGCTCTGATGGACATAACATCGGGGTTATGGAGCAAAACAGAGCAGGCGCGGGAGTCGTGGTTGCAATATGACGAGGCGCTTGTTGACGCTATGAAGACGACCGGCTTGAGCCGCGAAGAAATCGAGGAACTCAGCGCGGAACTGAAGAAAATCGACACGCGGACCGCGCAGAATGAGTTGCTGTCGCTGGCTCGTGTCGGCGGTAAGCTTGGAATTTCCGGCAAGGAAGACCTGCTGGAGTTCGTTTCGGCCGCCGACAAAATCAATGTGGCGTTGAAGGAAGACCTCGGCGGCGACGCGGAGGCTGCCATAGGTCAGATTGGAAAACTCGTCGATATATTCCAGCTGAAGGGGCAGATGGGGCTCGAAAAGGCGATGCTTTCCGTCGGCTCTGCAATCAATGAACTCGGAGCCGCTTCGACGGCCAATGAGGGATACATCGTGAACTTCACCAACCGCCTTGCCGGTATCGCTCCGAACGCCAAAATCTCGATTGACAAAATCCTCGGCCTTGCATCCACCCTCGACGCGAACGCACAGGCAGCCGAGACCGCCGCGACAGCCATCGGTCAGACCATCACCGCAATGTTCAGGAAAACCGAGACATTCGCCCAGATTGCTAAGATGCCGTTCGAGGAGTTCCGCGACCTCCTGAACAACGACGTGAACGCCGCTCTCGTCAAAGTGCTGGAGGGAATGAAGGGCGACCAGGGACTGTTCGACATCGTGGATGCCATGGACGGGATGAACCTGAACGGGCAGAGGGCAACGACCGTGCTCGGAGCGCTGGCCAACAACATCGACATGCTCAAGACCCAGCAGCAGATTGCGAACGAGGCCTTTCAGGAGGGTACATCTTTGACCAACGAGTTCAACACCAAGAACGAGTCTGCCACGGCCATTCAGGAGAAACTGAAAAAGAGAATCACTGAGACGAGCGTGGAAATCGGCCAGAAACTGATGCCGGCAGCGAATATGGTCATTAGCGGTACAAATACTTTTTTAGGAGTCGTTTCAAAGCTGATTACGCTCTTCGGAAAGTATCAGGCGGCAATCGTGACTGTCACGACACTGACCGCGCTCTATGTCGCAAAAAAGAAAATCGCCTACCTGTTCAGTGCCGAGTTCAGGGCTGCGCTTTTGAAAGAAGTTGCAGTCTTGGAGGCATCGTCAAAGGCAAATTCGCTGCACACGGTCACGCTGAAAATTCTCGCCGGCGGCTACAAGACGGCCGGGGCGGCTGCAAAGGCTTTCGGCAAGGCCTTGATTGCCAATCCGGTCGGGCTCGTCATTGCCGCCGTTGCAGCCCTTGCCCAAGGCATTGCATCATTGGTCTCCAAATCCCGCGAAGCCACCAGGGAGCTCCGCGAACTGAACCGGCGAACCGTTGATACGACCTCCTCGTTCGTCAAGGCGCAGGCTGAAATAGATAAGGAACGCAAGTCCCTCGAAGAACTGAAGGAGGCGGCGACCAGTGCGGCCGAGGGCAGCGACGAGCGAAAGAGGGCAATCGACAAAATCAACGAACTCTACGGCGACTATCTCCCGCAGCTCCTCACTGAGAAGACCTCTAATGAGGAACTGGAGACGGCTCTTGCCAATGTGAACACTCAGCTGGAGCGAAAAATCAAGCTTCAGGCGCGGGAAAGCGCCGAGATGGATGTTCTCCAGCATAAGGAGGACACTGTAAAGGCGACCCTTGGCGCCTTGGCGAAGCAGTATGAGAGCCTGAATAACGGACAAAAAATGGGCACCGCAGATATTGTACGCCTGACGGAGGAACTTTCGGGGGCATATGATTCCGGCGGGATAACGGAATCGTTGCAGAATGCTATTGACGATGTTTTCGGGCGTAGTCACGATTGGGAAGGCCGGACAAATCCGGAAATGTATGCAACCCCATATACTATGGGTATTGTTCAGTCTTCGGAAGAAGGGAAATTATTTGTAATCAGCGATGAATTTGAGAAAGCCGTGGAAAACGGAGAGAGTCTCCGGGCCGTCATCAAAGGCCTCTACGGCGACCTCTCGTCTGAGCCCTCCGGCAACATCGAATCGCTCGGAAGCCTTGCCGGCGGCGGAACGACCGAAAACTCCGGCGGCGGAGCGGGCGGCAACGGCGGTTCCGGCGGCTCTGCGGGCGGGATCGGGACGGCGGCCGAAAAGAGCGCCCGTGCGCTTCAGGAAGGTCTTGCTCAGGTCTTTCAGGAGGTTGACGAGGAATCCGAGAAGCTGTTTCAGGAAACTCAGAAAAGGATGGAACAGGATGCGGAGATGAAAACGCAGCTTGTCATCGACAACGAGAAAGACCTGACTCAGAAAGCCATTCTGGAAGAGGAAAGTCGCTATGAAAAGGAACGCGCCAAGGCAGGAGACAACGCCGAACTGCTTGAACTTGCCGAAACCAAGCACCGGAACAACCTCGACAAAATCAGGCTCGAGGCCTTCAACCGCGAGGTCAAGCGGCTGGAGGACGAGCACAAGCTCAGGCGCACTCAGATGGAGAACTCTCAGGCAGCGGAACTTCTGGCGTTCAAGGGCACGGAGGAGGAAAAGGCGGCATTAAGGCGGAAGCACACGCAGGAGCTTGCGGAGTTTGATGTCGAGTATCTCAAGAGCCTGGAGACCATGCTTCAGAAGGTGGCGGATGACAGGACACTTGAGGGCATGTCCGTCAGTCTCGATGATGCGGACTACAATAAGATCATGCAGCAGCTTGCCGACATCATCAAGCGCAAGAACGCTGCGGCCGGCACTGCACAGGAAGCATCGCAGGAACCGTCCGACAGTCCGAAGAAGGAAAGCCGCTCTCTGAAGGAAGGCACGGGCGGAGGAAGTTTGTTCGGGGTGTCGCAAGAGGATTGGGAGACTTTGTTCTCGAACATTGCACAGGGAAAGTTTGGCGCGGAAGACCTTCGGACCACCATTGCCGGCATAGGCGGTGCCGCACAGGAAGCCTTCAGCCTTGCTTCAAAGTTCATGGATCTGACCAAGAAGAAGGAGGACGCGCAGCTCAAGGAGTACAAGAAGAATCAGGACAACCGCAAGAACTCCCTCGAAAAGCGCCTGAACGCCGGTCTCATCACGGAGTCCCAGTACAACGCGCAGGTGGAGCAGATGGATGCAGAATACGATGCCTATCAGGAAGAACTTGCGCTCAAGCAGGCAAAGCGCGAAAAGACTCTGAATCTCACGCAGGCGATAATCAATACGGCGCTGGGCGTCACATCGACGCTCGCGCAGTTCGGGGCGACCCCGTGGGGAATTGCTGCGGCGGCCGTCAGTGCCGCTATGGGTGCGGCAGAAATTGCCATCATAGCCTCGCAGCCCGTCACGGCCGGAGCGGAGGAAGGCGGCTACATAGGCGTTAAACGGCAGCAGGACGGCAGAACCTTCAACGCCCGGATGAACCCCGACGCGCGCGGCTTCGTCACGCAGCCTACCGTCATAGTGGGCGAGAACGGCTCCGAGTATGTAATCCCGCACGAGGCCCTTGAGAATCCGAGCCTCCTCCCGATTATCTCCACCATGGAGACCGCCCGCCGCAACGGCAAGCTCCGCAGCCTGAACTTCAGCGCGGTCTATCCGGCCATGGCGATGCCGGGTCGTGTCTCCGGCGGATTCATCGACGGCGGAAACTCTCAGCTCGTGACCGCATCCGCCGACGGCACGGAATCCGCGCCCGCCGACGCGGCTCTCACAAAGGCCATCGAGAAACTCATGAAGAAGCTTGACGAGCCGATTACCGCCCGCGTGTCGATGCTCGGCAAGGGCGGAATCAAGGAAACAGAGGAAAAGTATAACAAGCTCAGAAGAAGAGGACAGTTAGGATGATAAAGATTATGACAAAGGACGGCATCTCGCTCGACCTCGCGCCGGATGCCGAATTCGTGATTGAGTACAACAACCCGATGATGGAGGACGACCGCATCCCGGTTCCCTTCTCCACCTCCATCGCCCTTCTCCCGTCGGCGACCAACTGCAAGGTTCTCCGGTATCTCCCCGCGCTGAAGCTGGAGCCTACCGTCAAGAAGCTGGCTGTGTCCTTCGTGTTCAACGGCATCCCGTTCCTGACCGGCACGCTCATCTACGACGGCATCGAGGACGGCAGCCTGAACTACACCTTCTCCGGCCGGGACCTCGAAGACGAGTGGGGCAGGAAAATCTATGAGTTCAGTCTTGCACGCTTGTCGAGCCGTCCTGTAAATGATGCAAACATTTGCTGGCCTCTTATGGTAAACAAAGATGAGACAGGATATTATGTCAAAGACTGTGACAACATCGATAAGAGCGACACATATAATAATCAGCGCAAATATGTCGATTCTGATGTGAAATATCATAACAATGACTATGGAGAGAAAATAAAGAGGACGCCCGCCATATATGCCAAGTTCATAACGAATGAAGCAATGCTGGAGATGGATGATGACATATATTCCGTATATCAGTATGTTGCCGTTGTTGGGAACGCTTATGCGAATCCGACGAAAGTCGGGGTGTTTCCCGCTATTAAGTATAATTATGCTGAATGTCTTCCTGATGTTACCGTCGTCGAGTTTGTCGGTGAGGTCGGGAAGATGTTCTGCGCATCAGTATATGAAGACGGGGGAACGTTTGTTATGAAATCCTTCGCGAGAATCAGCGCGGAGAATGCCGCGTTGGACTGGACTTCCAGACTGGCGGATGAGTTCAGTTCGGATAAGGAAGAGGCGGCAGGCTATGTCTTCGGTTATGAAAATTCCGGAGAGGACACTGTCAATGTAGGGGATGGCGTCGCGAAGGGGCTTGAGCAAAGCAAGTCACCCTTGTTCGCTATGGCTATGTGGATTGCCGGACAGCCGACGTCCTTGGGAATAATACCATACTTAGTGGGCGCTACAGGAGACATCATTTCGTCGGAAGTGTGGGCCGCAAACAGTGCCGACGGAAAGAAAGTGGTAGCTGCGGCCGATGTCGCATTTCAGAATAACCTGAAAATGGAAAATGTCATAGACGATTCCGATTCAGTTGACAACTCATGCTCGTTCAACCTCGTCAAGACGGTGCCGTCGCTCCTGACAGGAAAGACATCTTCAGGAAGCATCGTGCAGCGGTGTTCCATGGCGGCTATTGTCGAGCCGATAAACAAGGAGGCGGAACGGAGGGCGGATGTATATATAGGATTGATAAACAACGGACAGATGACGGACAGCGGTCATGCCATATCTTCGTCTGTGATAGATATTACGAAAGAATCCGCAGGCGAGGATGAAGACCTGCCGCTCATTCCCGAAGGCTCGACCGAACCCATATCCCTCCGCCCGGACTGGCTCTATGAGCATTTCCACAAGCGTTACGCGCAGTGGCTCGCCACCGACCGGCAGGTCATCAGCTGCGACGTGAATCTGAACGAGTTCGACCTCCTGAACTTCCGGATGTACAACAAGGTCAGGCTGCACGGGCGCGATTTCTTCGTGAAGAAGCTCTCGGTGACGCTCCGTGCCGGTTCCGAAGCGCTGGAATGCAGCGCGGATTTCATCTCGGCATAGTGTCCTTTTTTTCCAGGGCTCAAGTCAGTAGCTTTGCATCATGACAATCGACACATCATATCAGGACCAGTTTCCGTTCCTCTTCGCCGGGAACGCGGGAACTATCAGGATTTCGGCATCGGCGGATGAGGAGATTCCTATAAAAGTGGAACATATCCGCCGCTATAAGAAGAAAGCCCCTCACGGATTTGTCTTGGTTGCAGAAACTGACTACGAAACGGAGTTCCGGATGCTCGCGGATTCATCCGGAGTACTGGAACTTGATTTCAGCGGGATATGCCGCGCAATACCATTCGCGTTTTTGTCCGACCCGGGCTCGCTTTTCATCCGTGCTCCGCACAGTTCATCAGCGGTACCCTACGATTTCATTCGTTTGACCTTCGGAACCGACGACAGTCATGTCTTTAAAAAGACGGTGTTCTACGGCCATGTTGATGACGGGATGCTTTCCGAGATATATGGGCACAAGTGCTTCATCACTTCTCGTCCGCAAATCAGCCGTTCAAGAATGGACGGCAAAATTGACGACCTGGCATTCGCGCCGGGAAACACGCGTATCTTGGCGATGCTTTATTTGGAACTTTTGCCGCCGACGGAGATTGTTGTCGGAGAGTTCGACGAATACTTGACGGCGGCCGATGTGTCATATTTCACAATCCGTGACCTCGCCGACACCGCCGGATATTCAGGACATGAAATCAGAGCCTACGACATCTTGGCGGAGACTTCGCTGACGGATGACGACGGGAATGTGACTTCCGTCGTGAAGTCCGAAGTTCTCAGATTCATAGTCCCGAATCATAAGGTTTCGACGTTCGAGTTCCTCAGCAGTGTAGGCGCGATTGAACCGATATATGCCGCAGGGTCGAAGAAATCGGAGGTCGAGACGGAGACCAGGACATTCGTGAATGACGGCGTGGAGCGGGAACTGACCAATGACAGCCGTCTCGTGCACGAGACTTTCACAGGGTGGCTCGCAAGCGCGGACGAGGTCAGGTTCTGGCGGGAGTTCTTCTCCTCGGCGGCGCGGTATGCGGTCATTGACGGCGTTTCGCGGGAAATAATAATCGACGAAATCGACTCGGAGAGCACGGCGGGCGAACTAAACGCCTTCTCGTTCAAGTGGCACTATGCCGACAAATACGCGGACCCGGCGAGAACTCCGGTGCGTAAGGAACTGAAACAATACAATCCAACGATATGAAATACCAGAACTTCAAGAGCGACTTCACCTCCGTCCACACCTTCCACAGGCAGGAGGGGGACACGAAGACCCAGATAGCCGTGCCGGAGCATATCCGGCTGACCTTCTTCACGTCGGAGAGGTGCGGCTTCGTCGCCGTCGAGCGCAACGGTTCGCAGATGAGCGGATGCTCGCTGTCCTCCGACGGGCTGACCCTCAGCGCCAACATCCCGCTGTCAAGGAAGAGCCTCGGCACGGGCGAGCTCTTCTGCGAAATCGCGGAGATCACCTCCGAGGCCGGCTTCCCGGATTCGGAGAGGGTCGAGGTGACCCCGGTGAAGCTCGGAGTGACCCTCTGGCCGGGCAAGTCCGACGACTCGGACGAGGTCCAGTCGGAGCTCGTCATGGGGATAATCTCCAAGGAGGCCGCGGCCGTCATTGCGAGCTGCAAGACCGCCGCTGCGGCGGCCGGGAGCGCGGCTGAAAGCGCCAACGCCGCCGCCGAGGCCGCCGAAAGTGCAGCCGCGGGCGCGAACGGCGCGGCCGCCGACGCCATGGCCACATTCCTTGCCCTCGAGATCGATACGGTGACGGGGAACGTGTCCGCCACGGTCGGAGCGGAAAAGACCGTCTTCGATTCGGGGGAGATTGACTCCTCCACGGGGGACGTCATTTTGAACATAAACTACTGACAGATATGGCAACAACTACCAAGAAAATCATCGGGAAGGTCCCCATGCCGCGCGGCGACTACGCCTCCGGCACGACCTACTACAGGCACAACATCGTGACCCACCTGGGGAGCGCGTTCATCTGCACGGCGGAGACGACGACCTCCGCCCCCGCCGCGCTCGGCGCCGACGGGATGACAGTCACCGTGAACGAGGGCTGGGCGGTGTTCGCGGACGGGCGGGCGATCTACGCGGAGGGCGCAAGGCTGTCCGCCGTCGAGACATCCGCCTCCGCGAACCGCGCCGACATCGACCGGCTCGCCGGGCTTCAGAACGCACCGGACGACCGCGCCCTCCC
>DJPQ01000095.1:9718-13872 GCA_002439805.1 Bacteroidales bacterium UBA6408 | reverse complement strand
TATTCGTAGATGTTGTATTTCGCCCCGGCATCGACGATGTCCATCAGATGCCACGGGATTTCCTCATACTCCGCCAAATCCTTTCCGGTGCCGATGTCCATTCCGCGATAGACCTGCCGGGAGTCGGCGGAAATTATCTCGGCGACATCCTTTCCGGCGAGGCGATTGATTTCCCGTGCCAGCGCGACGGCATATTTCGTCTTCCCTGAAGCCGTGGGTCCGATGACGCAGATTATGTCGATTTCGCCGGATATATATTTATTATATATGTCAGCGACGTCAATGTTCTCGGCCGGAGGAAGCGGCGCGGGTTCGGGTATGGGGGTGAAACTCTTTTTCATCAGCAATTTATGTTCGCAGGTCCACGATAAAAAACGACGGGCGGCTTTGTCAGTTGAGGACAAATTTATAAATTTGCAGGCTATTACGCAACAGGTCCGAAGCCGGCGGAGCGTCATCGGCGGCCACAATGCGGACAAAAACATAGGAAAACGGATATGCCAAAGGCGAAAAGCAACATAGAAATCAAGAACCGAAGGGCCTCGTTTGACTTTGAGTTCATCGAGACATTCCAGGCCGGCATCGTGCTCACGGGGACGGAAATCAAGTCCATTCGGGCAGGAAAGGCATCGCTCGTCGACAGTTTCTGCTATTTCAGCAACGGGGAACTGTTCGTGAAGAACATGCACGTGGCCGACTACTGGTGGGGCTCATGGGGCAAGCATGACCCGAGACGGGACAGAAAGCTGCTGCTGACAAAGCGCGAGCTCGGAAAGCTCAGCCGCGCCGTCAAGGAGAAGGGTCTCACAATCGTCGCCGTGAAACTCTATATCGCGGACAACGGCTACGCGAAGCTGCTCATAGCCCTCGCGCGAGGCAAGAAGGAGTACGATAAAAGACAATCAATCAAAGAGAAAGACCTTAAACGCGAGATGGGGCGCGCCTAAAAGGCGGTCTGCGGCGTTGGATGTCTTGATGAAATCCTCACAACCATCAGGTTGCTGCGGTATTCATCTTCACCATCCGCCTTGCATCCCATCCTTTTATGCATCGCCCATTCCGGCCTATTCACCTTGACTTTATAAAATCACCTTTCATACAATTCCTCATCCCAAATAGGACTGAGGTAGGAGCCCTCGTGGTCGATGGTGAAGGCCAGGTAGGTGATGTCGATGCCCTTCGCGAGGTACTGCTGCTCGTAGTAGGTCTGAACCTCGAACAGTGCCTTGACGGCATCCTCTCCGGAGACAGAGGCGAGCGGGCTTTCGAGAAGGCGCTCGCGGTCGGCTCCGTAGATGTCGGTGGCGCAGGCGAGAATCTTAAGACCGTTCTGCTCTGCAATGGCGCGGGAATACTCGTGAAGGCAGCGGCTGTCAGTCTTGAGATGCACGACGCCGCCGGGTTTAAGGAAATGCCTGTAACGCTCAAGAAACAGCGGTGAGGTCAGCCTCTTCTTCTCCCGCCCAATCTGAGGGTCGGCGAAGGTAATCCAGACCTCCGAAATCTCGTCCTTTCCGAAAAGAGCCTCAATGAATTCAATTCTCGTGCGCAGGAACGCCACATTCGGAAGATGATGTTCCTCGGCATACTTCGCGCCCTTCCACAGCCGTGCCCCCTTGATGTCAACGCCGATGTAGTTTATTGCAGGGTTGCGCAGGGCAAGGTCTATGGTGTATTCCCCCTTGCCGCAGCCGAGCTCGACGACTATAGGGTTGTCATTCCCGAAGAAATCGGAGGCCCAATGCCCCTTAATCGGGTGGTCCTTCAACGTTCCGTCCCTCTTCGCGCACTCACCGTTCTGTCCGGCGCAACCGCTCTCCGCCGCGCCGTCGCCCTTCACCCCCGCAAGGACATCGTCGGCCGAGGGCTGGAGCAGGCAGGAGAAGGTCTCATTCTCCCTGAACTTGCGGAGCTTGTCCTTTCCCATTTCCGTCCTGTTCTTTATTCTGGTTCTGATTGTTGCCCCGGTTCCTGTTACGGCCGCCGTTGCCACCGCGTCCGCCGCGCTGCCCGTCATTCCGTCCGTTGCCGCTGCGGTTGCCGCCGTTCGGATTGCCGCCGTTCTGGGCATTGCCGTTCTGGCCGACGTTGCCTCCGCGCCCGCCACGGGACTTTTTCCTGCGTCGGCCGATGTTGTCGAAACGAGAAATGCTGTCGTCGCCGACCGCCGTCACGAACTCGGGAGCAACAGGCTCCGGCTCGGACTTGAGAGACTCCGGCCTGATGCCGTCGCGGTTCATCTTCTGGATTTCCTTGACCTCTATCGCCGAAAGCGGGAACATATTTGCCTGCGAGAACTTGTCGTAGGAGAAATACATGACCTCGCGCAGGATGTCGGTCTTCATCAGGTAGGCAAGACCGTCCTGAAACTCGAGCGGGTTGGCTACCTTAGGTATGCGGGACTGCGCGTCCATGTAGGAAGCCGTCTCGTAGTTGAGACAGCACTTGAGCTTTCCGCACTGACCGGCAAGTTTCTGGGGGTTGAGAGACAGGTCCTGAAGCCTCGCCGCCGAGGTGGAAATCGACTGGAAGGTGGAGATGTAGTTCGAGCAGCAAAGCTCGCGGCCGCATATTCCCAGTCCTCCTATAAGCCCGGCCTCCTGACGCGCCCCGATCTGCTTCATCTCGATGCGGATGTGGAATTCGTCGGCGAAAACCTTGATGAGCTGGCGGAAATCCACGCGCCCGTCCGCGATATAGTAGAATATGGCCTTGGTCCCGTCGCCCTGAAACTCCACGTCCCCGATTTTCATCTCCAGACCGAGTTCCGCCGCAATCTGACGGGAACGTATCATCGTCTCCTGCTCACGGTCTATGGCCTCCTGCCACTTTTCGAGGTCATAGACCTTGGCCTTGCGGTAAATTTTCTTGTAGTCACCGGCGGCAGGATCCAGTTTGCGGCATTTCATCTGACGCGCCACTATGGCGCCCTCAAGGGTCACTATGCCGAGGTCGTGTCCGGTCGTCGCCTCGACCACGACAAGGTCGCCGGTCTTTATGCTCTGGCCGGAAGCGTTATAGTAAATTCCCTTTCTGGTGTTCTTGAAACGGACCTCGAAAAAGTCCTTGTACTGCTCCTGAGCGACTCCCGAAAGCCAATCATAGACCTCCATCTTGCAGCATCCCGGCCTGTAGCGGCAGTTCAGCTCGCCCTCGTCGCTCCTTTCCACGGTGCACCCCCGGGAGCAGTCGTATTTTTTTGCTTCGTTATCGTTGTTTTCCATAATATGTTGTTATATAGCGACGAAAATCCTGTCAACGAGGTCGCAGAACAGAATCTTCGAATTAACATTCCTGTCCAGAAGCGAGACCGTCCTGTCTATGGCGGCCTCGACCTTCATGCAGAACGCCGCGCCGAACCTTGCGGACGCGGTCTGATAGAAGGACCGCTCCTCCGGCAGCACGCCGGCAAGTTCGTCCTGTCCCTGCCCCGTCATAAAAAGCCGGCGCAGGCATGACGAAAGATAGGTGCAGAACGACTTCTGCTTCTCCCGGGAAGGGAGCGCCGCAGCCGCCTCCCCCACCTCAAGGGCATGGAGCAAATCGCGTCGCGCCACACAGTCGAGCAGGGAGGAGACCATGGGGAAAAACTCCTCGTTCGGGCGTTCCTCACCCCGTACCTTCACCGCCTCCTCCTTCGTGAGCGGCAGGACGCGCATGCTCTGACAGCGGGAGAACACGGTCTGCATCATCTTCTCCGGCGCGTGGGTCACGAACACGAACACGGTCTTCTCCGGCGGTTCCTCGACAAGTTTAAGGAGCTTGTTCGCGGCCGTGGGGTTCATCTTCTCCGGAAGATAGCACAGAACAGCCTTGTAGCCGTCCTCCACTGCGGTCAGGGACATCTTCGAGATTATCGACTTGGCCTCCTGCAGCGCGATCTCGCCTTTCTTTCCCTCGATTCCGAGCGCTTCCTGAAGGTCATCCTCGCGGAAATAGGGATTGTCGAGCACAAGCTGCCTCCAGTAGGTCAGGAAAGCATCAGACGTGGGCTTGTCCCCGCTTACCTTGGAACTCTTGTTTACGGGAAAGACGAAATGCACGTCCGGATGAATCAGCTTTGACATCTGGCGGCATGAAGGGCATTCGCCGCAGGCCTCACCGCCGGAACGCCGGCGACAGTTGAGATATTGCAGAAACGCGAGGGCAAGCGC
>DJPQ01000095.1:0-9643 GCA_002439805.1 Bacteroidales bacterium UBA6408 | reverse complement strand
CATCGACACGAGCGTGCGCTTGAGAGCGTCATTCCCGACAATATCACAAAACCTCATAAATTCCTCTTTTATTTGCTCCGCATAGGTCAAACAGCCCGATGCGTGAATAATTAGCCGTCTTGCCTACCGGTTACGGCAGGCCGTATAGCGAGCCAGTTCCGCGAGCATTCCGCGTTCCTCCGACGGGGCGAGCAGGGAAATGGACTCCACAGCCTTGGCCACGAATGAGTCCAGCCTTTCCTCCGCATATTCAACGCCGTGGTTTTCAGCGACAAACCTCACTATATCGTCACGGTTCTCCGGATGCGCGACGACATCGGCCACGAGGGAGCGTATCTCGGATTCCCGCTCCGGAGCGTTTGAAAGCGCACCGAGCAGCGGCAGGGTAATCTTCTGTTCGAGGACATCCACCCCGAGCGGCTTGCCCACCGAATCGGTGCCGCAGTAGTCGAGTATGTCGTCCTTAATCTGGAAGGCATAGCCGAGACTCACGGCGTAGTCCCTGACGGCCTCGACGCACATTCCCGAGGCATTGACCGAAATCGCGGCGGTGACGGCGGCGGCCTCGAACAGCGACGCCGTCTTGCTGTAGATTATCCGCAGATAGTCATCGTAGTCCGTGTCGGCGGCATGAGCCTTCTGGAGCTGGAGCATCTCGCCCTCCGCAAGGCAGCCGAGGGTTCTTGAGAATATGCGTATGACGCGCGCGTCGCAGCTTCCGTCGTCATCTCCGAGGATGAGCCGGATTGCCCGCACCAGCCAGAAATCACCGACAAGCACCGAGGCCGACGGGCCGAGGATGGAGCGGACGGTGGGACTCCCCCTGCGCACGTCGCCCTCGTCCGCGACGTCATCGTGGAGAAGAGTGGCGTTGTGCAGCAGTTCAGAGGCAGCGGCGTAGCGCTTGGACGCTGCCGGGAGCGTGCTGACGCAGTCCTCGCGGACATGACTGTCAGCCGAGCGGAGACAGGCGCGGGCCACGAGCAGGGCCAGCATCGGCCGAAGCTGCTTGCCACCGTGCGAGAGAATCGACCCGTTGGTTGCGTTCAACAGGCCGATGTCGCTCCTCAATGTCTCCGAGATAAGCCTCTGAACATCAGCCCAGTCCTTGCCAAGATAGTCTCTGACCGTCCTTATATCCATATTCCGCCGTCCCTCCGCCATGCGCCCGTCCCCGTCAAAATCATGACTCCTGTCGTCAGAACAGCACGGCAAGGGAAACGGTCACTCCGCCGAAACGGCTCTTGTCCCCGATTGTCTCCTTCATCTTCGCGGCGAACGAACCTGCGTCCGTAATTTCATTCTTCGCGTCGAAGAGCGTTCCGAAGTTCCAGTTATATCTTGCGGAAATCTGGAAATGCCACACCTCCACGCCGGCGCCGAGTCCGACACCATATTCCCAGCGGTTGAGTCCCGTCCAATTGTTCTTTACGGACTCGCTGCCCTTGTACTTGTTGTTCAGGGCATAGCCGAAGAATGGCACGCACTCGAAATAAGGCCTCATAATCAGGAGGTCGGGCCCCCACTGGATTGAAACCGGGACCTCAAGATAGCCCGCGCTGTAGTCGAAAGAGCTTACGCCCTCAACCGAAGACGGGACATTCGTGCCCTTCACCTGATACATCACGGAAGGCTGCACCGCAAAACCGAGAGGCAGGGACAGCTTGAACGTGGCCCCGACATGATACTGAGTGTCCTTGGTGAGCTTCCAGTCGCTCGACTTGGCGGAAGAGAAGGTCGCTCCGCCGATTACGCCGTAGTTGAACTGTGCGCTCGCGTTCGCGGCAAAGAGCACGGACACGACGGCGACCGCAAAAATTGAAAATATCTTTTTCATACAAAACTACAATATAGCATCCAACTTAGCTGTAATGTTCGATTTGGGCTGGGCTCCCACGAGCCTGTCAACCAGCTTGCCGTCCTTGAAGAAAAGCAGCGCCGGGATGCTCATGATGCGGAACTGTCCGGCAACCTCGCTGTTCTCATCGACATTGCACTTCCCCACAACGGCACGTCCCTCGTATTCCTTCGCGATTTCCGCTATCGTCGGGCCGAGAGCGCGGCACGGACCGCACCATGTTGCCCAGAAATCTATGAGCACGACACTATTTGATGAAATAATACCCGCGAAATTCGCGTCATTCACAACCTGTTCCATAATCATTTCGGTTTATCATGATAAAACAAAAGCAGTCCGGATCCGCAGGCGCGAAAATCCGGACTACAAATATAACAATTTATGACGTCAATGCAAAAACGCCGACGAAAGAAGCCAGTGAAAGAAGACTGCCTATATAAATTTCTCGACGTTCCAGACGAAGGCGCGGAGTCCAAGTTCGGGATATTCCCTGTTCTTCTCCCCAAGCCCGGCGAGAATCGGATCCACTTTTTCATCCGGAACGACGGCGAGCATAGCGTTGTTAAGGGTCGGCCACGCATGCGTGCCCTGATGCGGCTCGCCCGTCTCGGAGCCGCGTCCGGTGATTTCGTTCCACATGGTGTAGCCCTTGCAGCCATGGGAGGCAAGGACGTCGGCGAGTTCCATGTTGTACGCCTGATTATATGCTATAAATATTGTTTTCATGAAATCTGTCCTCAAAAATACTGCACAAATGTTTCGGTCATCTGACTACATTTCTTTTCATCAGTCATGTACCCTGCACACTACGCGTTCTTCGCGGCGAGCCTTGCGGCCTTGCGGGCGCGACGACGGTTGCCGGCCTCGACGAAGGAGGTGTAAATCGTCGGGATGATGATGAGGGTCACAAGCGTGGAGACTGTAAGACCCCAGGCCACGGTGATACCGAGCGAACGCCACATCTCCGAACCCTCGCCGGTGCCTATTGCCATAGGAACCATGCCGAGGACGGTCGTGAGGGTGGTCATCAGGATAGGGCGGAGACGGCTCTTGCAGGCTGTGACGACCGCGTTCTTCACCTCATAGCCCCGCTCCTGGAGGAGGATGGTGTAGTCGATGAGCACGATGCCGTTCTTCACGACTATACCCATAAGGATAATCACACCGATGAGAGCCATAACTCCGAGCGCCGTGTCCGTAATCATGCATCCGAGGGCGACACCTGTGAGCGCGAACGGGATGGAGAACATGATGACGAACGGGCTCATGAGCGACTCGAACTGGGATGCCATCACCATATAGACGAGGATGACAATCAGGATGAGGAGCGTGATAAGGTCCTTGAAGGTGTCCTGCTGATCTTCGATGTCGCCGGCAACGTTCACGGTAATCTCCGACGGGATGTCAGTGGTCTTTATGGCGTTCTGTGCCATGGCCGCCGCATCGGAAAGCGCGTAGCCCCGGGCGACATATCCTGTCACGGTCACAAGCCTCTGCCGGTCCTTCCTCTCAATCGTAGGAGGGGTGGAAGTCTCGACTACACGGCCGAGATCCTTGACCTTTATTGACGCTCCTGCCGGCGTATAGACCACGATGTTCTCCACGTCTGAAATGTCCGTCCTGAACTCGGGGGCATAACGCACACGAATGTTGTATTCATCTCCGTCCTCACGGTAGTAGGATTGGACCGAACCCTTTATAGCGGCGCTTACCGCAGCGGCGGCGGTGGTGCTGTTCAGCCCGTTCAGCGCGAGTTTCGTTCGGTCGAAATCCACCTGATACTCAGGGGTATATTCGTCACGGCTTACGACAGCCTCAGAGAAGGCGGCGTCCTCCCGCATCTTCGAGGCAAGCTGCGCGGCGATGTCGTCGGTCTTAGTGAAATCGTAGCCATAGACCTCAAGTTTCACTGACGTCGAACCGCCCATACCCATTCCGCCTTCCGTGACGGTGAACTTCTTTATCTGAGGATAGGTATTGAGCACCGCGCGCATTTCGTCCGCGATTTCAGAAGAGGAGCGCACACGGTCTTCCATACTTCCGCAGTCGATATTGACCGAGATGATGTTCGTGCCGTTGTTCTGCATGGAGGCAAAGGCGTTGTCGGAGTCCGCCTGCCCCAGTGAGTAGCTATAGACCCTGATTTCCGGAGCGGCGGCCACGACTTTCTGATAGATTTCATTCGCGAGTTCGCGCGTCACGTCCTGACCGGTTCCCACAGGCAGTTCGATTGTCGCACGGAGACGACCGGAGTCGGACTGCGGGAAATACTCGGTCTTCATGTTCGGGACGTAGAGAGCGATGGAGCCGATGAATATGGCCAGAGCCGTGCATACGACCACGACGCGGTGCCTTACCGCCCAGTGAATCACATGACCGTAGCCCCTTGTAATCCATGCGATGAACTTGTTGATGTTGCCGAACACGAAGTTATACACCTTGCCGTGCGTCAGCTTCAGACGAAGCATGCGCGAGCACATCATAGGCACAAGGGTAAGCGCACCGGTGGTGGAGACAATCATGATGATAGACACAATCCATCCAAGCTGGCGGAACATGATTCCGGACATACCCTGAATCATCGTCAACGGGAGGAACACGGCGAGCATGGTGAGGGTCGATGCGACGACGGAAATACCGACTTCCTGAGTTCCGTGCACAGCGGCCTCCTTGGGCTTCTCGCCCCTCTCGATGTGCGTCGTGACATTCTCGAGCACCACAATGGCATCATCGACGACCATGCCGATTGCGATTGAGAGTGCGGACATTGATATGATGTTCAGCGTGTTGCCCGTCGCGAACAGATAGATGATAGACGCGAGCAGGGAAATCGGAATCGCCAGAACGATGATGAACGTCGCCCTCCATCTTCCGAGGAAGAGGAACACGATGAGCGCGACCACGAGGAAGGTGATTATAATCGTCTCCTTCAGGGAGTTGATGGAGTTGATGATGTTCCGCGAGCTATCGACGACGGTAGTTATCTTTATGTCGGAAGGCAGGGTCTCCTGAATCTGAGCCATAGTCTTCTTCACTTTCTTTATGACATTCACCGTATTGGCTCCGGACTGCTTCTGAACTATAATCTGGGCGCCCTGCACTCCGTTGGTGTAGGCCTCCTGAGATTTCTCCTCAAGACCGTCCTTGACGGTGGCGACATCGCGGAGATAGACAGCCTCGCCGGCGGAGTAGCCGACCACCACGTCGAGCATCTCGTCCGCGCTGCCAAACTCCTTCTCAATTCGGAGAGTATATGTGTCAGAGCCGATGTCGAGGCTGCCCGACGGGACATTCTTGTTCTCGTAGGCGAGGACGCCGGAAATCCCGGTGATGGAAAGTCCGTATGCCTGAAGCTTGTTCGGGTCGCAATAGACCTGAATCTCGCGCTTAGGGGCTCCCGAGACGGACACGGTGCCGACTCCGGACACGCGGGCGAGCGGTGTGGAGACCTTGTCGTCGAGAATCTTCTCAAGGGCGGGGATGCTCTGGCTCGCCGTCGCGGAGAAGATGATGATAGGCATGTCGTCCGCGCTGAACTTGAATATGACAGGGACGGACGCGCCGTCGGGCAGGTTAGAATTCACCATATCCAGCTTGTCGCGGACATTGTTCGTCGCCTCGTCGATGTCGACGCCATATTCAAACTCGAGGGTTATGATGCAGACATTCTCCTTTGACTGAGAGGTGATATGCTTGAGGTCGCTCACACCGTTCAGCGAGTTTTCCAGAACCTTGGTGAGGTTCGTCTCTATGTCTTCGGCACTCGCCCCGGGATAGGACGACATCACCATGATGGTGTTCGCGTCGAAGTCCGGGAAATTGTTGATGGACAGGTTCATCAACGAGAAGATTCCGAAGATTGCGAAGGCCGTGAACACCAGGGCCGTCGTCACCGGATTGTCAACCGCTTTTCTGTATATGCTCATATCTTTTTCCTTATAAATCTATTCTGCGACAGCCACCTTTATGCCGTCCTTCAGGCGGACCTGTCCCTCGGTCACGACCTTCGCGCCGTCCTCGACTCCGGAAAGAATCTCGTACTTGGAGTCGATGCGGCGGCCGAGCTTAACGTTCTGATAAGTCACGGTGCCGTCAGCGTTGAGGACATAGACGAACCTCTCGCCGGAGCCGGTCTGCTTCACTATCGCCGTGTCAGGAACGACCACGCTGTTGTTCACGCCGAACTGAACGGTCACGCGGGCGTACATCCCGGGACGGAGGACATTGTCCTTGTTAGGGACGATGACCTCGACGTCGAAGGTGTGCGTGGATTCGTTGATTGTCGGATATATCCTGTTAATCTTGCCGACGAAGACCTTGCCGGGGAAGGCATCCACGGTGATGTTCACCTCGTTGCCCTTCTTCACCTTGGAGTAGTCGCTCTCAGAGATTCCGACGAGAAGCTTCACCGGAGCAATCTGCTCGACGGTGTAAATCGGCTGTCCCATCGAGAACATATCCCCCTTGTCGTAGTTTCTTGCCGTCACCACTCCGTTAATCGGAGACCGAAGAATGGTGTTCTGGAGAAGGTTGTCATAGCTGGTCTTGCTGACTTTGTAACTGAGTTCAATCGCGTCGAGATCAGACTTTGAAAGCCCGCCGGCATCGTAGAGACCCTTGAGACGGTTGTACTCTGTCTCGTTGTTCTTCATCTGAAGCTCGGCCTGCTGGAGCTGAAGCCTGTCCATCTCGGCAAGTATCTGACCTGCACGGACAAAGTCTCCTACCTCAACATTGATTTTGCTTATTCTCATCGAAGTCTGCGGAGCTATGTTGTTCTTGGCGTAAGGCTCGACCGACGAAGTATAAACTGAAGTCTGCGGAACCTCCTGCTTACCGACCGTAACGACGGTCACAATCGGGGTTTCGTCTTCCGCGGCCGTCTCCGCAGCAGGCGCGGACTTTTTTCCGTTGCCACACGACGCGGCTGCAATCACAGCGGCCGCAAATGCAAATTTTCTTACTATCCTGTTCATATCTTCAATATTTTCAAAATCTGTTGTTCCGAGGTTTGTCGGCTATTCCGTAAAGTCCTGTCCGAGTGTCTGTTCAAGCTGTGCCTTGGCGACGATGTAGTTATAGACCGCCTGAGACTCGGAGAGACGCGCCTGCGTGAGCGCAAGCTGCGCGTCGTTCAGGTCGGTGAGGGTAGCGCGTCCCACCTCGTAGGATTTCTCGGCTATGCTGTAGGCCTTCTCTGCCGAAGCGACGGCATCCCTCGCCGCGTCGTAGCTCTTGACATTGGTCTCCATCGTGTTGAGTGACTGGCGGATGGAAATTCTGAGGTTACGCTCGGTCGAGGTCATCTGAAGCCTCATCTGCTCGTAGCTGTTGCGTGCCTGACGTACCTGGTTGAGACGCTTTCCGCCCGAGAAAATAGGAATGGAAAGGCTCACTCCGACATAAGAATATGGAGTCCACCTGTATTCCTTGAAATTGAAGTCATTGGTCATCGCGTTGTAGCTGTAGTTGAACGCGAGGGCGAGGGTCGGGATGTAGGCATACTGCTGCGCCTTTATGCTCTGGGCAAGCTCATTAGCCTGAATCTCAAGCTGCTTCATCGTGGAGTTGCGGTCGAGCGAGATGCTGTCGGCCGCCGTGACATCGGAAGTCATATAATCGGCATAATCCTCAATCGCGCCCTCGACGTCGATGTTCATCTCAAGGTCGATTCCCATGACGGCCTTGAGCTGCCACAAGGCGAGGATTATCGAGCTTTCGGCGTTATAGACATTTGGGATGGCGTTGGCGACTGTGGTCTTTGCGCGTGCCATATCAAGGTCGGTGGCCTTCTGCGCATTGTATTTTTTCTCGGTCTCCGCGTAGTTGGTCATCGCGTTCTCATACACCTCCTTATATACATTGAAGGCCTCCTTGGAGAAAAGAACCGCGTAGTAGGCGTTCTTCACCTGACTTACCATGTCGAGGCGTGAGGCGCGCGCCTTCTCGACCGCAAGCTCCACGTCCATTCCGGAAATCTTTATGCTTTTCCAGAGCTGGGCGTTCACTACGGGCATCGATGCTGAAATTCCCGCGCTCCAGGTGTTCCATCGGCCGACCTCAAGCCCGCCGTTGGACTTTGAGCTTCCGGAAGACGCAGAGCCGCTGCCGGAGCCTTCACCGGACTCACCGCTGCCCTCGCCTGAACCGCTGCCTGAGCCCGCAGAACCGGAACCGCCCCCGAGGCTGCTCATGTCAAAGTCCATGTACATCACCTGCTTCCTGATTGTTCTCTGATAGGAGCCGGTAGCGTCAATCTGCGGGAAAAGAGAGGCGTAGGTGCCTTTCTTCGCATACTTCGTCCTTTCGATTTCCTTGTCCGCGACCTTCACGGCAATGTTCTCGCTCAGTGCAATCTTCAGCGCCTGTTCCAGCGATATGACCACCGGGGCCTCAGCCGAGTCAGCCTCTTCCAGAATGAGCTGAACTTCAGTCTTCGGAGTTTCCTTGCCGTCCTTCTTCTCCTTGTACTGGGCGAATCCGTCCAGAGGCAGGAAGGCAAGCGAGGCCGACACAAGGCCAAACGCAATAAGTTTCTTAATCTTGACCATTTTTATTTTATATGTTTTTCTACACTAACTATCCGAACCGATGTCCCGCAAACCGGAAGACGACATCATACAACGCAATCCAAACCGATATAAATCAGCAATTTATTACAAATTGTATTCAGATATGTACAAAAGGAACACTCCGTTACGCAATAACAATGCCATATCGGGGATGCAGAAAAAGCGGATTGTCGCGTTGCTCGTCTTGATGAAGGTGGGTGAGCAAAAATTGTTTTGCTCACCCACCTCCGGACCTCCTAACCCCCGCAGACTAATGTCTGCGACCCCTATAGGGGTATCCCGCGCCTCCGGCGCGGTCCCTTCGGGACTTTGGAAGCCCCCCCCCGACTGCGATTCAGCCCGAAAGTCGCTTACAGTCAGAGGCATCTGAATCAGAAAACACAATTCGTTTCACCTGAAACAGAAGCCGCGCAGGGAGTGATGTCAAGGATGATTATTTCGTTGCGGGTTTGGCGTAGTGGGTCGGTTGGGATTTCGGCTTTTCCGGATGGACGGCGCGGGCAGGGAGCCTGCGGACGGCCGCATAGACGAGGAAGCCGACGCCGAGAAGGATGAACGGGATGCTGAGCCACTGACCCATGTCGAGGAGCATGTTCTGCTCGAACTCGACCTGCGGGTTCTTGATGAACTCTATGAGGAAGCGGGAGCCGAAGCAGCCGATGAGGAACCATCCGATGAAGAAGCCCCGGTGCACCTTGTCGAGTTTCTTCTCATAGACAAGGATGAGGACGATGCCGAGTATGAGGTAACAGAGAGCCTCGTAAAGCTGGGTCGGATGGCAGGCAAGGCCTTCGGGATGCTCGGCGCTCGGGCCGTAGAGCTGGACCCACTCGTAGGAACGCGGGAAGCGGAATCCCCATGGAAGGTCGGTCGGGCCGCCGAAAATCTCGGAGTTGAAAAGGTTACCCAGGCGGATGAGCGCCCCGGCGAAGCAGACGGTAATCGCGAGCCGATCCATAATCCAGACAAAGTCGAAATCATGCCTGGGGCCGAACTTGTGCGCGAACCATATCATCGCGATAATCAGCGCAATCGCCCCTCCGTGACTGGCGAGACCGCCCTTCCATGGCATGAAAATCTCCGCGAAACCCTCCCACGAACCGAAGTAGTAGTCCGGCTGATAGAAGATGCAGTGCCCCAGACGCGCCCCGACAATCGTGGCAATCAGCAGGGTGTAAAGCAGATAGTCGAGAAGCGGACTGACCTGAATCCC
>DJPQ01000021.1 GCA_002439805.1 Bacteroidales bacterium UBA6408 | reverse complement strand
CAACCATTCTTAGGGAAGGTCAAGGGAAGGTCAGATTATTGATTTTTAGCGAGCCATTTATGAACTATAGGAAACAAAACCAATGTGAAATAAAAATTTGTTTCCCGCAGGAAATAAAAGTATATTTGCATAAAATTTTGTTTCCTATGGATGTGATATCAAGACCATATTATGCCGACAAGGTTGATTCGTGGCTTGGCAAAGGACAGATTATTGTCCTCGTCGGGCAGCGGAGAGTCGGGAAAAGCTATGTTCTGAAAGATTTCATTGCACGCCACGAAGACGAAACTGACGCGAACATAATATTCGTGGATAAGGAAAAGAAGGAATTTGACAAGATTCGGACATACGAAGCCCTCAATTCTTTCATTGACAGCCGTTTCGCCCCGTCAAGACACAATTACATCCTCGTCGATGAAATTCAGGACATTGCGGAATGGGAACGTACAGTTCGGAGCTACCGGACTGAAAGCAATGTCGATATAATTGTGACCGGCAGCAATTCCTCCACCCTGTCTTCAGATTTGGCAACGCTGATTGGCGGACGTTGCGAGGAGATTCGGGTTCATTCATTGACCTACAAGGAGTTCCTGTCCTTCCATAACCTGACTGACTGTGACGAATCGCTCTTGCTGTACCTGAACTACGGCGGTCTTCCAGGGCTTCGCAAAGTCGGAATCACGGATGACGAACACTGCTGGGAATATATAGGCGGCGTTCTGAACACCGTGGTTCTGAAAGATGTAATCGAGCGTCATAACATAAGGAATGTGCCGTTCATGAACAATCTCCTGCATTTCCTTGCGGACAATGTCGGAAAGCTCAATTCATCCACGGGAATATCGAACACGATGAAATCCTTGGGGCAGAATGTCTCGGCGAAGGCCGTGCTTGACTATGTCGATTATTTTTCCGAGGCTTACATACTCGACAGGGTTCCGCGCTATGACATTCACGGGAAACGGGTCTTTGAATCGAACGACAAGATTTATTTCGAAGACATCGGCCTGAGGAACTTTCTCGCAGGAGGAAACCGGGACCGTGATGTCGAGAAAGTTTTGGAAAATGCCGTATATAAGCAGCTTATAAGTGATGGCTACATGGTGAATGTCGGGCAGTTAAGAGCCGGTGAAATCGATTTCGTCTGCTCGAAGCCCAACCGCAGGGTCTATGTTCAGGTGGCATACCTCATCGCAAACGACGACACAAGGGAACGCGAGTTCGGCAGCCTTGCCCTCATCCGCGACAACTACCCCAAATATGTGATTTCCATGACCCCTCTCGTCCGCCGCAGCGACAGCGACGGCATAACCCATCTCGGTCTGCGCGAATTTCTGATGAACGGGCTGTAAGTTTCAGCGAAATCCGCCCCGACAAGACCAGTCCTACCTGAAGCAGCAAAATGTAAACGGCCATTTACATAAATAGTCATTAACATTACACGCAACCAATCTCACTGCAAAGTTACTGAAAGATTCACTAACTTTGCAGTGGGATTAAATTATATGGTTATGACGATACTTCGCGACAAGTACATAGAACAATTAGTGTCAAAGAGTTGGAATGGAAGGGTTAAGATAATCACAGGACTCAGACGATGCGGAAAATCATTCCTTCTGAACACATTATTCCGTAATCATCTGCTCGGAAGCGGGGTGGCGGAGGACGAGATTATTTCGATTGACCTCGAAAAAAAAATCCGATGCCAAGTTCAGAAATCCTATCATATTGCTTGACCATGTTCTGTCACGGACCGGCGACATGGGAAAGAAATACTATGTGTTCATCGACGAGATTCAGATGTCGCTGAAAGTCCGGGATCCGGAGCTTGAGGGCATCGATGTGGCGGAAGAGGATAAGGAACTGCTATACTTCAGTCGGTTCGCTCACGAACACGCATAACCTTGCAAACGCGGCGGCGGCACTCATGAAGAGGGGAACATCTGACAACACCGTAAAGACATACATCGATTACATTGAAGACGCGTTCCTGATGCATCATGCAAAACGCTATGACATCAAAGGCAAGAAATATTTCGGCTATCCTCAGAAATATTACGCCATGGACCTCGGACTTAGGAATGCAAAGCTCAATTTTCGGCAGCAGGACGCCGGACATCTTATGGAAAATGTCATATTCAACGAACTCGTACGACGGGGATATTCGACGGATGTGGGTATGGTTCCTATAAACAGTATAACAGACGGGAAAAAAGTCACAAGCCAGCATGAAATCACTTCATCGTCAATACCGGTGTCAGCAAAATCTATATCCAGTCGGCCTGGAACCTCGATTCTGATGAAAAGCTCAGACAGGAAAAATTGTCGCTCATGCACACCGGGGACTTCTTCCGAAAGATTGTGGTAACCGGAGGCAACGAAAGGCTGTGGACCGACGATGACGGCATAGCATATATCGGCATCATACCGTTCCTGCTTGAAGACATCCTGTGACCCGTAATTCCATCGTAAATCGCCCGCTGCAAAGTTGGTGTCGTTGTTCACTAAGTTTGCAGCGGGCGGCGTTTGTATTTGACTACAGAGACCGGCTTACCGTCCGACGCGGCGGCGGAGACAGGCCTTGTAGGCATCCCAGTCGGTGATTGGGGTCTGCGCTACTCCGGATTCCATAGAGGCCTTCGCAACGGCGACGGAAACGCGCTCAAGAAGGCGCGGGTCGAGGGCAATCGGGATGATGTAGTCCGGGCCGAAATGCAGTTCCCGTGCACCTGCCTCCTTCAGGACCTCCTCCGGGACGGGCTCCTTGGCAAGTTCGGCTATGGCCTTCACGGCCGCGTGCTTCATGGCCTCGTTTATGGCCGTCGAGTGAGTGTCGAGGGCGCCGCGGAAGATGTATGGGAAGCCGCTCACGTTGTTCACCTGATTAGGATAGTCGGAACGACCCGTAGCCATGATTGCGTCCGGACGCGCTTCCTTGGCCTCATAGTAGCCGATTTCCGGGACGGGGTTCGCCATCGCGATGATTACGGGACGCTCCGCCATTGACTTCACCATTTCCTGACTCACCGTACCCGCCTTCGAGAATCCGGCGAAGACATCCGCCCCGACCATCGCCTCGGCAAGACCATGAAGGTCTCGGGTAGTGGCAAATTCACGCTTGTAGGCGTTCAGGTCCGTCCTGTCCGCACGGACGATGCCCTTGCTGTCGCACATGACGATGTTCTCCCTGCGCAGTCCGAGACTCACATACATCTTGGTGCAGGCAATCGCCGCCGCGCCGGCACCGTTCACGACAAGGCTCACGTCCTCAAGCCTCTTCCCGGCAATCTCGAGAGCGTTCAGAAGAGCCGCCGCGCTGATTATGGCCGTTCCGTGCTGGTCATCGTGCATAAGCGGGATATCGACATCCTCCTTGAGACGCCTCTCAATCTCGAAGCACTCCGGAGCCTTGATGTCCTCAAGGTTGATTCCTCCGAAAGTCGGGGCTATGTTCCTGACCGTCCTGCAGAACTCGTCTATGTCGGTCGCGTTCACCTCGATGTCAATCGCATCCACTCCGGACAGTTTCTTAAACAGCACCGCCTTGCCTTCCATCACCGGTTTCCCGGCGAGAGCGCCGATGTTCCCAAGTCCGAGCACGGCCGTCCCGTTCGTGATTACGGCCACGAGGTTACCCTTGCCCGTGTAGTCATACGCCTTGTGCGCGTCGGCCTTTATCTCAAGGCACGGAGCGGCGACTCCCGGCGTGTATGCCAAGGACAGGTCATGCTGATTTTCAAGTGGTTTAGTGGGCTTCACTTCAAACTTGCCCGCAGGGAAAGAGGCGTGATACTCCAACGCCTGACTGTTTATTTCATTCGTACTCATATATGCTGAACCTGATTTATACTGTTCTCCACAACACGCGGAAGCGGAACACGCAACCGCTTGCGGCCGTCACATATATTCAACATTCGCGCCGAAACCTCAGAAACAGGTTCAACAAAATCCCCCCTTTTTATGCAAAAATTCCCCTGCAGGCGACACATTTTTTCGTCATAAAGGAGTATATTTGCATACACAAGAAATCAATGCTCTGAAACTCAGGATATATGGGGACAAAGACAACCGGCGGCAAAAAGCCGAAGAAAAAGAAGAATACTCCGAAGGATATATTGCTCCGGTGCATAAGGAACTATGAGTTCAACTGGCTGCAGATCCCCTTCGCCATTTTCCTTGCATTCTTTGTCTGGGCCGTGACTTACACGCCGGAGGAAACAGCGCCGAAGCCGAGAAAAAACGGCATCGAGACATTCCGGGGCTATGACCCGAACAGAGACATCACTGAAATAAGTCACATTGACTACACGAACAGAGTCATCGAATACAGGAAGCCCGGCAAATATCAGATGCCTGACAATCACAGCCGTCATGGTATGAAAGACACGAAGGAAACTGGCGCCGGCACGACAATCTACGACAACAACGGCAAGCCAGTCCACATCAACGCCGCCCCCGAAGCCATCCTCGAACAGCTCCGTGACGACATCGACTTCGACGACCTTGCCGACTATTACGACTACTATCCCGACGACGAGTGGTAACCGCGATGAGCAGCCATTCTACAATCCTGCGTCATGA
>DJPQ01000012.1:30920-43869 GCA_002439805.1 Bacteroidales bacterium UBA6408 | reverse complement strand
CTTTTGCGCAGCCATAAAGCGCCGCGACTGCGGCAACAGCCGCCAGGATGATTTTGCCTAATCTTTTCATAGCCAAGCCCCTACCATTCAAAATCCTCATTAACCAACTTCTCCGTGTGGACATCGCTGCCGGCCATCACGCAACTCTGCAGTTCAATTCCGATCACCTCTACGTCAGGCGAAACATAAGGACGGGTATCATTGCCCCCCCCTATTGAAAAATTTTCACAGTACATTTCAGTCATATTCTACGTTTGTATATTTCAGATCATTCTTCCGCAGACGCAGCTACATCGGGTAAAATCTCCGCAAATGTAATGAAAAAAACTCAAAGCGTCAAACCCCGGTTGCACGTCAGACACGGCTCTTTCATTTTGAAGGTGTCTAAATGAAAGAGCCGTGCGTTCGACATAACAAGGGAGGGGGGGACAGGATTGGGGGGGGAGGCAAAAGGGAAAGGGAAGGTGAGAGGATGAAGGGGGATGAAAAAACCGGCAAGGGGAATTGCCGGTTCAATATTGGTGATCGACGGTCTTCGATATGCGGAATCGTGCGACTGCCGAATGATATGTCGTGGAAATGTTACTCCGCAGTGTCATCGTCGCCGTTGGAGTACTGTGATATATTGTCGTCAGGAAGGGCGTCGCCGTTCTCCTCGCCTGATGCATCGTCCTCCTCGTCGTCGTCATCGCTGTCGAGCCACCTCTCGATTTCCTCCGCGTCATCCGTGCGAATCTTTATCTTCACGAGACATATGGCGTCATCGGTCTCGATCGTCACTGCATAGAACGATGTGCCGTCCGGCTTAGGATATTCCTTCAAATCAGGGAGATAGTCGCTGAATCCCTTGGGGTATTTCTCGTTGAACGCGGCCGCCAGAGCCTCGTCCATATTCTCGTAGCTCACTACGCGCCTTTTCTTAGTTTCCATATCGTTTTTTCCTTTTTTCAAATTGCGGTGCAAGTATAAGACTATTTTTCTATATGGCAAAAATTTTTTGCTTGGAAATTCAAACATTCGGGTATAATTTTGCAGGACACTTTCACGAAAGGCAGTTTGTAACAGAAAAAGAAATAGCAAGAGAATATGTTTCCCATTGACATCAGTTCAGAAGAAGTCTTCGCCGGCGCGGGTCTCGTGTTCATCGCCACGGGGGTAATATGCGGACGCATCAGACTGGGGCATATGTGCAGACCGTTCTCGGAGCATGAGAGATATTTCTATCCGGCCCGGCGACAGACAGCGCTGTTCTACTCCGCGCTGCTGACACTGTTTCCCTATGTCCTCGCGCCGGAAGACCCCGCAGTGTGGACTTACGCGAGAATCTGGGGCATCATCTACTACCCGGCAGGATTCGCGCTGCTCATAGCGCACTACTTCAGCAGTTTCGGAACAAGGCGGAAGAAGGTTTTCCGACGGTTCATTCTCATGACTCCGACGCTGTACATAGCGGCGCTCCTCGTCGCGCTCCTCGCCGGAGGGGACACATGGATTGCACTGCACGAGGGGGAACTCCGTATGGGGGCAGGAGCGCTGAGCCTCGTGCAGACCGGAATGATGGCAGCCGTGCTCGCGGATCTGAAACGGGCAATCGACCGGTTCAGCACGGAAAACTACTCCAACGAAGAGGACTTCCCCTCGGGATTCGCGAAGATGATGGTCGCCATGCCGCTGGTCTGGGTCGCCGCCATGTGGGCGGTTTTCCTTTCCGGAAGCCACTGGGTGAAGTTCGCGGCGGACATTCTCGCGTCACTGTGGATGGTCCGCTTCCTGTGCATAATCCTCCATCCTCAGCGTTTGGCGTTCCCGCAGACTATAGACAACACGATGATGAGCCTCAAACGAGAAAGCGATGAGGAGATTGCGGAAATCGAAGGCTGCGGACAGGCCGGAAAAGACGGCGAAGCCGGGGAGGACGACCCTGCGGTGAGGGAAAAGGTGCTTTCCGTGATACGCCGACGTTTCCGCGAGCCGCATCTGCTCAAGAGCGAGGTGCTCCTGGACATAGGAAACGGGGATATGGGAAAGGCAGGCCGCTTCATAGCGAAGGTCGGCTACTACAGCCTCGTGAATATGTTCCGCCTCGAATATGCCCGGCTCTACAAAGACGCGCACCCGCTGGCGAAGCAGGAGGAAATCGCCGAAGAGGCGGGATTCTCGTCGAGGACAGCCTACTACAAGGCCAAGAAATATGTCGGGGAGATAGACCCCGAGATTGTGCGCGGGGTGTCGCTCGACGAGCCGCAGGCGCGGCGTTTCAAAAACGGAAATTCGCGTCAGGGGAACAAAATGGGACAATGATTTTTTGGCATATATGAATCCCCCCCCTACCTTTGCCGGAAATTTAATTCTACAAGGAAATGAACGGCAATAGCAGCATTTTCCGGGCGTATCGCGCACCGGAAGTTTCAATTTGCGAAATCTGCGCGGAGCGTGGTTTCGCCGACAGCCCGACGGGCACGACACAGACTCTGACACAAAGTTATTGGGGAGAGAACGAGGAGACGGAGTATTAACATGAGCTTGACTATTATGAGGAAGAACATCTTTATGGCGGTGATTGCCCTTCTGGCAATGGCCGCGTGCAGCAAGGAAAACATTGAGGACAAGAAACAGCCCGAGGCCGGCATTCGCGGGATTGAGGTCAGCGCGAATGCTCCGCAGACTACGAAGACGACGATTGACGGCGTGAACGTGCTCTGGGCAAAGGGCGACAAGGTCGGGTTTGTCGCGGATGACGAGAGCGCAGTTGACGGAAGTTCCTGCTATACGATAACGGATGAGTTTGACGGGAAGCCGTCAGCGAGGATTACGGTGCCCGTCAAAGAGGGAACCGAGGTAACTGATGAGACACAGATTGCTTTCACGGCGTATTATCCTTATTCCGAGATTAGCTCAGACGGCACTCAGGTGGTTGAGATTGCCGCAGAGCAGGATGGCGATA
The DNA here is from genome assembly GCA_002439805.1 of Bacteroidales bacterium UBA6408. Classification (GTDB taxonomy): domain Bacteria; phylum Bacteroidota; class Bacteroidia; order Bacteroidales; family UBA932; genus Cryptobacteroides. The sequence goes on along the minus strand of DJPQ01000012.1, from coordinate 40,925 downwards.
CCGGGAAATGGGGCCAAATGGAAACGAAATTCTCCGGGACTAAAGCCGAGTTGGTTGAAAAGGGGCTGACATTCACACATAAGTGCGCCTACATTGATTTCCGGTTCAAGTCATCAAGCCTCAGCGGATGTCCCGTGACGAAGGTGACGCTGACAAGCCTTGACGAAGACAGACACTTCACGGGAAAAACCATCCTCAAGGCCGATGTACCGTTGACGGAATCCTATAATCATGTCTCGGTGAGCGACCCGGTTGCGAGACTGAGCGAGGAGTGGCAAGGAAAGACTGCGGTAGTTACACCTGTGGATTTGACCGAAACGAAAGTCAGGATTGACATCACTTACACCAAGGACGGTGCGGCCCTCACGCAGACGAAGGTTATTGCCGGAAGCAATCTCCAGGCCGGCCATAAGGTAACACTCAAGCTGAATCTCGACAAGACGGACTTCAATGTCATCAGTTTTGAGGATGAAGCGCTTGGAAAGGCGTTGGCAACGGCTTTCGGCTCCGACGGCTGTCTGACCATGGCTCAGGCGGCCGAGGTGACGGACACACAGATGAAAAATTTTGCAGCCCAGAGCTGGCCGAAATCAAGCGTTTCCGCCTTCAACGAGTTCCAATATTTCACGGGAGTGACAAAAACAGAGGCGTTCGCACAAAAGACGATATACGAAATAACATTGCCAAACTCAGTGACAGAGATAAGTGACCTCAGCTATTTCAAAGTTCTCAAAAAAATTAACAATACAGAACATATCACTCGTGTCGGTATATACGCATTCATGGTCAATGCAACCACGGGCAATACAAGCCTCACGTCAATAAGCCTTCCGTCTGTCACCTTAATTGCCGATTGTGCGTTTAAAGGATGCAGCGCACTTGAATCTGTCACGAACACTGCGAATCTTAAGACCGTTTATTGTGAAGCTTTTCGCGGTTGCAGCTCTCTTAAAAGCATTGACCTAAGCAATCTCCAGAAGGCATCTGAAAAACACTCTTTTGCCTTCTGCGGCAATTTGGAAAGCGTGGATTTGCGAAGCCTCACAAGCGCCGGCGAATCTATGTTCCAGGGTTGCGCCAAGCTGACCAGTGTCGGTTCACTTCGGAATCTCACCAAAATTGCGGACTATATGTTCCAAAACTGCATAAATCTTCCGGCGGTTGACTACCTCACGGAGAACGTCGGCAAATATGCTTTTCAGAATTGCAGTAAACTTGAAATCACCAATGAGCAGCTGAAGATGGTCAAGACAATCGGAGAGGGCGGATTCGACAACTGCAAGAAAATTGCCGGAGAAATATGCCTGCCCCAGATTGAAAGCATCGGCAGTTCTGCATTTGCACGCAGTGGAATCACGGCGATTGACCTGACAGGGGCACAGATTACAGAAATCGGCTCATACGCCTTTACAAATATGAGTTCCCTCGAGAAGATTACAATTTCTGCAAATATCAGCAAAATTGGAGCAAACGCATTCCAATACAGCAGTAGTCTGTCCGAGATTCACCTCCTCTCAACCACCCCGGCAACGCTGGATACAAATGCATTGAAGATTTCTGACTCTTCTGCATATAGCGGAAAAATCTATGTTCCGAAAGGCTGCGCAGCTGCCTACAAATCCGCAGAAGGCTGGTCAGCCTACGCCGGACAAATTCAGGAAGAGCAGTAAAATTTCCCGAAAACAATTTTCACGGCCCGTTCAGGCTTCGAGGATAGCCATTACCTCCGCAGCCGAGCGGGCCGTTTTCCACGGATGGAAGGACGCGACTGTCTCGGCGGGGCAGAAGCCGTAGGTCACGCCTATCGCACGGACGTCGGCATTGGCGGCAGTGCGCATATCAACGTCGGAATCGCCCACATAGATGATGTCCGAGAGCCGTGCACCTGATTCCTCGGCGATTTCAAACACGACCTCCGGGTCGGGCTTGCGGGCGACACCTTCACGCTGGCCATGTATGGAACTGAAACGGATGTCGGGAAAGAGCTTTCCGACGAGCATTTCGGTGGCAGCCTGATACTTGTTGGAGGCGACGGCTATTTTTGCGCCCTGGGACTGAATGTAGGAGAGGAGTTCGGGGATTCCGGGATATGGCTTCGTGTTGTCCGCGAGATGGATGTTGTAGTAGGCGCGGAAATCGTCCAGCAGAGACTCCGCAAGCTGTCTGGAGCCTTCGGGGAGCGCCCGTTCCATAAGCTTGCCGATTCCGTTGCCGACAAACTTGTAGTAGGACTGAAGAGGGTGCGTAGGGTAGCCGTGCAGAGCCAGCGTGTGATTCCCCGCAGCGGCGAGGTCGGCGACGGAATCAATGAGGGTTCCGTCGAGGTCGAATATGAAAAGCTTGTCTCCTATATACATCTGAATGCGGCTCCGACGGCTCAGGTTCTCCGTCGGAGCCGCACTCCCCAAGCAAAAAGTACGCCCCACGCCAATAAATGCGAGGCAGAACCAGTTGGAACCGCCACAAATCAGCCGAAGCCGGAACGAATCAGTAAAGCCCGCCGTTTATGCCGATGCACTGCCCCGTAATGTATGAAGCCTCCTTTGAGACAAGGAAACCTACAAGCGAGGCGACCTCCTCGGGAGTCCCGAAACGGCCGGCAGGAATTGTCCTGCGCAGCTCCGCCTCGTCAAGCCCCTCGACCATGTCCGTGCGGATGAAGCCCGGGGCCACGGCATTGACCGTCACGCCCTTTCTGGCAACCTCCTGAGCCAGGGCCTTGGTCGCGGCGATGAGGCCTCCCTTTGCCGCAGAGTAGTTGCACTGTCCCGGAAGTCCCTTGAGCCCGGAGAGGGACGCCACATTGACCACGCGCCCGAACTTCCTGAGAATCATCGGTTTAATCAGCAGACGAGTCACATTATAAAACCCTCCGAGACTCGTGTCGAGCACCCGGTCCCAGTCCTCGTCCTCCATCCAGACCAGCAGATTGTCGCGCCGCACGCCGGCATTGTTCACCAGAACCTCAACATATTCCCCCGGATGCCCGTCCGCCCAGCCGTTCAGGGCATCGGCGACGGCCGCCCTGTCCGCGACGTCGAACTTCAGCAGTTCCCCGTCGCCGCCTGTCTCGCGAATCTGAGTCAGGGTCTCCAGAGCCTTGGCCTCGCTGGAAACATAGTTCACAATCACGTGGTATCCCCTCTTTGCCAGTTCGACGCACACCGCGCGTCCTATTCCACGGCTTCCGCCGGTAACCAATGCAGTTTTCATATTCTCGGTTTTTAGGGACCGCGCTAACGCATATCCCTGATTATCAATGATGAATTTGTCCCTCCGAAGCCGAAGGAATTGGAAAGAAATGTGTCGAATTTCTTTTCTGTACGGACGGACGGAATGAGCAGGTGCGCCGAATCCTCGTCCGGGTTCTCAAAATTGAGATTCGGGGCTATGAAACCGCCCTTCATCATCAGCATGGAGTATATCACCTCGCTGGCCCCGGCCATCCACATCTCGTGCCCGGTCTGGGACTTTGTGCTGGTGACCTCGACGCTTCGCTCGCCGAAGACGCGGAGAATGGCCTTGGCCTCGTTGGCGTCACCGACATGAGTGGAGGTAGCGTGGGCGTTGATGTAGCCGATGTCGGAGGCCCGGAGTCCGGAGCGGCGCAGAGCCATCTCAAGGGAGCGCACCGGGCCGTCGACGTTGGGAGATGATATGTGGTCGCCGTTTGAGGAGAAGCCATAGCCGAGCACCTCCGCGAGAATCGGGGCTCCGCGACGGACCGCCGACTCGTAGCTTTCCAGAATCACGGTTGCCGCGCCGCCGCTCGGGACAAGTCCGTCACGGTCGCGGTCAAAGGGTCGCGAGGCCTGCTCCGGAGCGTCCTCCCTTGTGGAAAACGCGGAAATCCCGTCGAAGGAGCAGACCGACCACGGATTGACTTCCTGCGCTCCGCCGCAGACAATCATATCCTGCAGTCCGTCCGCAATCAGCAGGGATGCCAGTCCGATGGCGTGCGAGCCGCTGGCACAGGCCCCGGAAACGGTCATGTTTATGCCCCTGAGGTGGAAAATGCAGCTGAGGTTCATGGTCACGGTGGAGTTCATCGACTGGAAGATTGCCCCTGAGCCGCACATCACCGTGTCCCGCTTTTCCCGCACGGCGTCAACGGCCTTCACCGCCGGTTCCACGGAGCTGTCCCCGCCGTAGAGAATCCCGACCTCATGACCGTCCAGCCAGTCCTGGTCTATCCGCGCATTGCGCAGAGCCTCGGAGGTGGCGCACCATGCATACTTCGCCTGCTCCGGCATATAGTTCCGCTGTGCGCGGGACAGCATGCCCTTCAGCTCCGGCATCTCAACCTTTCCCGTCAGTGCGCTCCTGAATCCAAGTTCCTTGCGGGAGGCGTCCAGCACAATCCCCGACCGTCCGTTCCACAGGGAGTTCCGGACCTCGCCAATGTTCTTCCCTATGCAGGACCATATACCCAATCCCGTTATAACCACTCTATTCATATATTTGTATATCTTTTTGGTCTATATTTATTTTTTCATCGGTCGAGTACTCCAGTACACTCCCTCTTCAAAAATAAATCTATCCCCAAAAATCTAATCCAAATTCTTTATGAGGATAAATTTAATTCTCTTATCTGCTGTTATTTCGTCGTTCTTTCATCGACGAACTTGACCGGCTTGCGGCTCTTCGCCGGAAAGTTCACGGCGCGGATTTCCTCGACAGGGCGGACCTCAACAATCGGGGCAACCCTCACACGCGAGCGGAAACGGTCCTTGAGGTCCTTCACCACATCATCGGAAGGGCTGCCTTTCAACCCTACCCGCACCACGACCTCGTCGGTCCCCGCGTCGCTGTCACGCACCACGACCACATAGTTCTCCACATAGTCCGTGTTGTCCAGCACGTCGTTCAGCGCAGGAGGATAGAGAGTCGTGCCCTTTAGCTTAATCATATTGTTCTTGCGCCCCACAAGCGGAGTCAGCCGGTAGGAATTGCGTCCGCAGCGGCAAGGCTCGACAATCTTCGCGGCAATGTCCCCGGTGCGGAAGCGCAGAAGCGGCATCGCCTCCACCCCGAGAGTCGTCACGACCACCTCGCCCGGCTGCCCGTCCGGCACCGGAAGGTTGTCCTCGCCGATTATCTCGACAATAATCAGTTCCGGATGCACATGACCGCCGCAGCCGTACCGGCATTCGGAGAAAGTCGCGCCCATCTCCGTCGATGAATAGGTGGCATACAGGTCCACGTCCCACTTTTCCTTAATCTTCCGTCCGAGCAGATTCAGCTCGAAGTTCTGGTCACGCAGCCCCTCGCCGATGCCGATGATTCGCCGCACGGAACTTTCCCTCCAGTCAATCCCGTGTTCCTCCGCGTACTGGAGCAGGCGCAGGATGAACGACGGCACGCACATCAGAGTGTCCGGCTTCAGACGACGAATCGTGTCCCACTGAAGCTCCGGAATCCCATTCCCGACACGGATGATGCTCGCGCCCAACTCCCTGATTCCCAAGAAGTAGGCAAGCCCCGCCATAAAGCGTTTGTCAAGGGTGGTCATCAGCTGGAGGATGCTTCCAGGCTTCAGCCCCGCACAGGCGAACGATTTTTTCTCGTTGTAGGCAAGCCTCTGAAGGTCATGCTCCGAACAGCCGAAAGTCACAGGCTCGCCGAGCGTGCCGGAAGTCGTGATGTAATCGACGATTTTCGCCTTCGGGCAGCAGAGGAATTCCTCGTTATACAGCTGCAGGTCACGCTTTTCCGTAAATGGAATATGCGCGAGGTCGTCAATCGTCCGTATATCTCCGACATCAATCCCGCTTTCGCGAAACATACGCCGATAATAGCCCGAATGCTCCGCAAGATATTCGACCGCATCGCGCAGAAGTCCGTCCTGGAAGTTCCGGATTTCGTCAGCGCCGCAAAACTCAATGTCTCCCTCAATATTCTTAAAATTCAGCATATATCATTTATTATAAATCATTTACAATATAATCAGCTTTCCTCTTGACCATCTGTGAAGCGTCAGCCTCCGCACAAATTGCATTCACCGTGAGAATCGAGGTCATCGAGACTCCGCAGAGTCCGTGAAGTCCGGCATTCTGTCCTGTCATATAAAGATTATCGAGATATGTCTTCGGGCCGAAGCGGGAAAATGACGGGGCGGACGAGTCGATGCGGAACCCGTAGGCCGCGCCGTCCGGGTCGCCAAGATAGTCCCCGAGTGTAAGAGGAGAAGCCGGCAGGCAGGTCTCAATGCGGCTCCGGAATCCGGGTTCAAGCCGTTCAATGCGGCTGAGCAGCCGTTCCGTGCGCTCGGCAATCCACTGCCGGTATTCTTTCGGACGACGCCCCGGAGCCGTGCCCTTCCACCCGGCGACCTCATCGCAGGACATCGGAGCCATGACCGTAAGGGCGTTCCCGTCACGGAAATACATGATTTCTCCCCACGGCCGCCACGCGGAGCCGGAGTCGCCCTCCAGAATGAACTCGGCCGCCCCGGAGGCGTCGGCGCTCCTGCCGTCAGCCGCGAGATTCATCTCATCAGCCGCAGCGCCATCCGCGAGCTTCATTCCGCCCGGCGCGACCGCGTCACGAAGCTTTATGTAGAGGCTGAACATCGAGATGCCGGGCTTCTGCGCCGCGAGACGACGACGAAAAGCCTTCGGGAAGGCATCAGGAGGACAAAGAGCGGCGAGGGCAGAAGGATGGATGTCGGATATGTATATGTCTGCCGCATATACATTTCCGTCGGAGCATCTGACCCCGGTAACTTTCCGCCTGCCCGCGCCCGTCCCGCCGCAGGCCGCAGATTGACCAGCCGGGGAGGCGGAGCGACACGCCAGAGGCGCGGATTGACTCTCCTGTGACGAATCTCCGGAACCGTCCTGTCCGACAAGAATCTCTGTCGCCGCACAGCCGGCCTTAACCGCTCCTCCCGCGCCCTCAATGATGCCGACAAGCCGTTCGACTATAGGTTTCGTGCCTCCGGCAAACCGGGAACTGCCGCTGATGTACAGGATGTTGATTATCGCGTGGACATAAGCCGGAGTGATGCCGGGAATCGCCCCCGTCAGAGGGTTCAGCCATCCGAGCACAGTCCTCAGCCGGTTGTCGGAGATGTACTTTGCGACAAACTCGTCCGCAGGCATAAGCGCGTCACCGTCAGGGACATAAGAAATCACACGGCCGTCGGAAAATATGGAAGTCAGGTCATCGCCTTCCGAAAACTCCGAATCACTTGAGCCGAGCTTCAGCAACGGGACGCTGTCATATATTTCCTGCATCCTGTCAAGGTAGCGTCTCAATTCCGCCGAACTTTCCGGAAACCTTTCCGCGAAATAGCTGTAGAACGCCTCAACGCCCTGAGGGATGCGGTATTCCGCAAACGCTCCGGAGCCCCGCTCCGCCGCAGTCCTCGCACATGAGAGAGTCTCCGGGAACACGCCTGCCCCAGCCTCCTGAAACGCGCCTGCCCCAGCCTCCGGGAACACGCCTGCCGAAGACAGCAGAACCGTCTGAGGACAGCTTTCCAGCCGCACATCAACTCCGAGACGGCGCAGCAGTGCCACTGCCGCTCCCCCGTCAGAGCCTCCGACAAGGTGCATTCCGGGGCAGAAATCCACTCCGCCGCGCCGGAAAGTCTGGAGTCCGCCGCCCACATTCCTGTTCCTTTCAAGCACGGTCACGCGCCAACCCAGGCGCGAAAGCATCGCCCCCGTAATCAGACCGCCCATGCCGCCGCCGATTATGACCGCCGTCCTTCCCGCCGTCATCGTCACCGCTTTCTCAGTCCGCGCCTCCGCACCACCGACACACCCCGTCGTCATCCCGATAATCTTCCCGTTCATCCGTCACTCCTCCATACCCCCATTCACCTCCGGCATCTCCTCAGCGGAGTCCGGAACAAGTTCACGCCCCTCGGCATCAACATAATGCAGATTCTCCGGAACTGCGGCACAGTTCAGGGCGACAGCCAGTTTTTCCGCATCGGGGTCGCTCGCATACACCTGCATACACGGCCGGCTCAACGCCAAAGCAAGCGCCCCCGCACCGATGCCGCAGTTCTCGACGGCATATTCCCGCGTGTTCATCGGAATTTCATATATCCACGACATTTCCCTCAACTGCACGCGGCATTCCCTCTCGATGTCCTTTCCCTTGTAGGCGTATTGCAGCTTTATGTAAGGCACGAAATATTCCGGAGTCTCCCTCTCGCGGCGTACACGCTCATATTCAGAAAGATAGAATGCCCGAAACCATCTTGTGCGAGACTTCAGGTCCGCCCCGGCCGCAGAGAGCGCAACCCTCGGAAGCACCTCGCCGTAAATCTCGCCCTCGCGGAGCATGAAGTCGCGTTTGGGCAGAATGTGCCCGAAGCCGTGAATCAAGACAGGAAGCACGTCAAGTCCAAGCCTCTCAGCAAGTTCAAAGGCCCCGCGATGGAAGCGTCCAATCGAGCAGTCGGCGCTGCGGGTCCCCTCGGGAAAGACCACGACGGAATAACCCCTGGCAACGAGTTCCGCAAGCCGTTTCTCATTGGATTCCAAGCCGTTGGAGACAGGATAGAACTCCGCCGCACGGATGATTGTCCGGTAGAAGATGTTGTTCCACACCCAGTCGTTGGTGAGAATCACGATTTTCGGGGAAAGAGCCATAAGAAACATCACGTCAAGATGCGACTGGTGATTGCAGACTATGACGGCCGGTCTGTCGAAGGACTCTCCCGAAGCGTTCTTCCACGAGAATTTCACTCCGGGTATATGATTGATTATGAAGCGGCAGAGCCTCTGAAGGAAGATGTGGTAGCGCAGGCGTCTTTTCTCGGAGCGTCCGGTCAGAAAATAGAGTTTCGTACCGGGGACAAGGAAAAGTACGGCGAGCAGAAAAAAGCCGATTGCAAGCAGCGAGTTCCAGAGCCGGCGCAGAGTCACGGGACATTCGCGGGGCTGGCCGTTTGAGGTCGTAAGGATGCGGAAAATGAACGGCGGTATGAGATAGGCAAGCAGCACGACGGAGAGCATTCCGATGATGGTGACTTCCGCGAGCGAGCGCATTGCAGGATGCCGCGCGATGATGAGCGTGCCGATGCCTACGAACATTATCATCGCGGAGAATGCGACGCTGCTGCGGTAGGAGTCGAGGATTTTCCGCCGCGTGGCGTATTCGGTCATGAGGCCTTCGGTGATGAATATCGTGTAGTCGTCGCCCTGTCCGAAAATGAACGTCGCGAGGATTATGTTCACGATGTTGAACTTTATCGAAAATATGCCCATGAGCCCCAGAATCCACACCCAGCTGACGGCGAGCGGAAGAAATGCGAGGAGGCTGAGTTCGAGGCGGCCGAATGAGAGCCAAAGGAATATGAACACGATGAGTCCGCAGACGATGCCTATATAGTCGAATTCTTCGGAAAGCATGGAGACGAGCTGCGTGCCGAGGTCCGATGCGCTGAAAAAGAATGTGTCGGCGTCGAAAAATCTTGTGTTCCAAGCATTTTCCAGTTCGGCGCGGGCCGCCGACGGGACGTGAATGTAGTTGACGAGGGTTATGGCGGCCTCCGGAGTCTCCGCAGCCGGCTCAGGGGTTGCGCGGTCGGTTCCGCAGGGGTTTCCGCAGGAGGTTTCGCGAACAGCAGCCTCCGCTTTCAGGATGAATGACCTGCCGAGAGTTTCTGCAAGCGGAGAGAAATATGCCGCCGGCTGCGGCTGCCAGTCCCGGGAAACGGTCTGAACGAACGGGCTGAACGCCTTTGAGGAAAATCCGGCCTTGAGAGCGGCCTCCCCAAGTTCTTCCGTGAGATTCGGATGCCCGTCCAGAAAGCCGCGCCAGAGCGCGAGCCGCCTTTCCTGAGCATTCCGCGACGGAATAACGGAGCTTATCGTACTGACATCCAACGATTTTCCAGAAACATTATCACCGACGGCACCGCCGCATTCCCTGCGGTCACAGCCCGGACAAAGACATCCGCAGCCCTCAACGTCTCCGAGCAGACGCTCATTCTTCACAAGCGCGCTGTCGAGTGTCGCGGCCGAGGTCACGGCATAGACGATC
>DJPQ01000012.1:22864-30803 GCA_002439805.1 Bacteroidales bacterium UBA6408 | reverse complement strand
CGAATCCGGTGAGCCTGCCGGTGAAGGCAAAGACCACGGTCAGCAGCAGGAAGGCCGCTGCCAAAGCCTTCCTGAGCCGCTTAGGGACATTCAGACCGCCGAACTTCAGTTTAAGCGCCCTGTCGCTGCGCCGGCGGCCGTCCGGCATGAGCACAGGCAGGAATACGAGAACGAAGACAATCGTTCCGACGAGCATCAGCGCCCCGGCCAGCCCGAAGTCACGGAGCGCCGAGGTCTTCATGAACACGAGCGAAAGGAACGCGAGCACGGTCGTGAGGTTGCCGACGGTAAGCGGGGCGATTATGTCCTTCAGCGCCTTGCGCGTGTCGGGTTGATATTTCAGATAATCGACATAATGCAGCGGGTAATTGACCGCGATTCCGAGGATTATGCTCCCGATTCCGAGGATTATTATCGAAATCGAGGATTTGAAAAGGGATATGAGGCCGAGCGAGAAAAGGCTCCCGCAGAGTATGGACAGGGCTATCCAGAGCATATCGCGCAGACTGCGGAACTGGAGATAGAGCAGCGCGAAGATGAGAAGCAGGGCGATTGTCACGGCGGCGATGCTGTCACGCTTTATCGTCTCCGCGTTCTCGACGGCTATCACCGGCCCTCCCGTGAGGCTGATTTTCACGCCGCTGAACTCCACCTCGGCTTCCTGCGCCGCGCCCTCAAGCATCCGCAGCAGCCCGGCGTTCCTCCCGCTCTCGCTTCCGCCATAGGGTGAACTGAGAAATGCCACGCCGGCGCTCCCGTCAGGCAGGAATATGTGTCCGTCAACGAGACTGCCGTTCCCGGCCGGGTTAAGCCCCGAAAGGTTCCGGAAGACCGGCGTGAAGAGATTCAGAGGGTCGTGCCTGAGGTTCTCGGCGGTGAAGGCGGAGCCGGGATAGAGCATGGATCTCCGCGCATCCTCCAGCCTCTCCCCGATGAAGTCCGGAAGGGCAAGCAGCGAATCCGCCCTCCGGTAGTCGTCCTCAGTCAGAAAATAGGGCCAGTTCTCCCTCATGAAGTCCATCACGTCCAGCACCGCGCCCTCGTCGGCCCTGACCTGCAGGTCACGCACGACGTTCCCCGTGTCGGCCTCCTCCAGCAGTTCCCCGAAGCGGTCCATCGCCGCGCATATCCCCTCAGCATCCTCGCCCCGGAAGAATACGGCAATCTTCTCCTGTCCTCCAAGCCTCTCATACACAGAGGAATATCTCCGACTCATCTCATTCTGCGGCAAAAACGAAGCGATGTCCTCATCCCCTCCCAGCCGCATAAGCCCCAGCACGCAGAGTCCCATGACGGCCAGCATCACCGCCACCGTCAGTCCCCTCCGGGGCTTCAGGAAATCATATATTTTCAGAATCAGTCTCAAGGCGCATTACATAAACAAATCTTCCATCCGAACCTCTTTCTGGACGATGCCGGAATATTTCCCTCGGGCGACGCCGAACGTCGTGACCATAGTCAAGTGGACAGTCTGCCTCGGAGACAATGTTTCCTTGAGGCATTCTATCCTATGCTGAATCTTTTCCGCCTCCGATTTGCCGATCGCATATGGAGCGCCGGAGAATTTCATTTCACACAAGTTCACGACATTGTCCGCACGGCTTATCACCAAATCAATCTGCGCCCCCTTCTTTCTGTCATCACCACGCATCATCCAGGCGGAAGCCACTGAATTTACTCCGCTTATCTCAAGAGCCTTCCTGATTTGCCTGATATGCTGCCAGCATACCTCCTCGAACGCTATTCCACGCCAGCCCGACATGATGTCCGAAGCAAGGCTGTCACTGAAGAAACTGGCATTCTGCCCCTGTGTCTCAACATATTTCAGCCAGAAAAGGCAAAAATTATCAATCAGTTTATAGCGCTCCGGCCCGCTCTCATTTCCATAAGGCCGGTATCTCATGACGAAATCGCTTTCCACCAGCGCGGACAGAGTGTCGGTGAGCCCGCCGCCGATAGGAATCCCGACAGCCTTTCCTATTTCCTCACGCGAATAACCGGAATGCCGCCCGGAGAGGAACCTTACAATCTTCCGGCACTCTTCCGGGTTGTTGAAGATGGCGGCAAAGAGTCTGTTGAACTCGTCTTTAAGATGCGGTTTCGAGCCGAACAGAATCCTGTCAACATTCTGGTTGAAGCTCAGCCCCTTCTGAAAATATCTCAGATAATATGGAATCCCGCCGAAAATCATATAGCTCTGGACGATGTCGTAATCTCTCAATGCAATATTCTCATTATCAAAGAATTTCCTGCATTCCCCGAGCGTGAATGGAGAAAGTTTTATTTCGTAGGTAAGCCGTCCGTACAATCCCCCCTTGTTTCGCGACAGGTTGCTCAGAATCCATGAGGCCGCGCTTCCGCACACGACAAGCATGATGTTGTCCCGACCGCTGCACCAGCCGTTCCAAAAACTCTCGAACGCGGAAAGAAAGCCGGACCTCGGAGTGTCCATCCACGGGAGTTCATCGATGAACACGACCTGCCGGCCGCCGTCGTCGAGCCTCAGCAGCAGCTGCTCCAATTGGTAAAACGCCTCCATCCACGACTTCGGCTGAGTATAGCCCTCAAGACCGTGGTTCAGAAGAGTATAATAGAAGCTTTCCAGCTGCGTCTTCAGGCGGCGCGTGTCGCTTTCCCTGTCAACCGGGGAGACGCCGGTGTGCTGGAATGTGATTCTGTCCTTAAGAGCCTGCTTTATCAGATAGGTTTTGCCGACCCTTCTCCTGCCATAGACGGCAACAAACTCGGCACGGCCGCTGGCATACAGCCTGTCAAGTTCAGAGATTTCCTGTTCACGTCCGATTATGCCCATTGTTAAGTCTGATTTTCTGCAAATATAGTCTTTTTTACCCATTCGGCAAAATAACCGTACGGTTATTCTGCCGAATCAATGATTTTCGATGTCGTTCGGCAAAATAACCGCACGGTTATTCTGCCGAACGGCGATTTGAGCCGCCGGAGGGCACGGGCCGGACGGCCGTAGAGGAGGGAGACGAAGAGGAGGAGGGTGTTCAGGAGGCTGATGCGGGCGAAGTCGGCGAAGGGGCGGAAGTGGGTCACGCGCTCCGAGGCCGGCGGATAATGGACCCTTATCGGGAGCGGGACAAGCGGCGTATTGTGCCAGGCGGCGAAAATCAGCAGTTCGAGTTCGGCTTCATAGCGGGAAGTGAGCAGGCGCAGGCCATGGAGGCGGCTGAGCGGATAGGCACGGAAGCCGGTCTGGGTGTCGGGGAGAAAAACTCCCGTGTAGAGGCGGAACCAGAAGTTGGAGAACTTGTTCGCGAAGGTGTTCCCGGACGGCATTCCGTCGGCGCGGAGGTCACGGCTGCCGACGATTATCGCCTGCGGATGTTCATTTATGAGCCTGAGGAACGCCGGGAGGTCGGACGGATAGTGCTGGCCGTCGGCGTCGATGGTTATGGCATTGGTGAAGCCGAGCTCGCGTGCCTTTGCAAAACCGCTTTTCAGAGCACGACCCTTGCCGAGATTTTTCCCGTGGGTCACGACGGTTATCCGCATCCGGGCATCGCCGGAGCCGTTCAACTCTGACGATTCATCTTGGACGCCGGAACCGCACACCGTTCCCATCAGTTCCTTCGCCGTACGCCGCAGCAGTTCCGCCGTTCCGTCACGGCTTCCGTCATTGACGACAATAATGTCGGGGACATATTTCGCAACATCCTCTATCACCCGGCACACAGTCTTTCCGTTGTCGTACGTCGGGACTATCACAACTGGCTTTATCTGCATATCATTATCCATATTAAGATTTCTCGACTTCACTTCAGTCCGCCCGAAATGACAGGAGTACTCATAACATATTATATGACAAGGTCATTCGGGCGTGGATGGCGGCGGAGCTGGTGATTTCGGCCTTCAGCCGGCCGTTCTGAAAATTCTTGAATGTTATGGTCACGGGATTATGGTCGGGCGTGAGCGGATGGAGAAACTTGACGTCGTCTGCGGATGCAAGCGTCAACGAGATGTGCTCCCCGGACATTGTCGGCCGGGCAGGGTTGCCGCGCGCCTGCCCGAGTTCGGTCAGACGGCGTTCAAGAAGCTCGCGGACTATGGTCAGAAGAGCCACGCCGGGAGTGATGGGAAAGCCGGGGAAATGCCCGGCGTAAATCGGAGAACCAGGACGCAGGGATATGCGGAATGCGTATGCCGCGTCCCTGGACGCCGCCGGGTTGTCCGCAGATACGGAAGAACCGTCTTCGGATGCAGCAAGACTGCCCATGGACACCGAATCCCGAGCGTCTATTATATCATATAGGTATCCTTCAAACTTCATCTCATCAAAACATTGTCTAATTATTCACCTGCCCTCCAGCCCCCCCCTAATGAGGAACTGTCTAAAATTTTCTCACATCTTTTAAAACTCAAACAGCCTCTCGTCAACCTTAATGTCGAGAACAATGTTCGTGCAGGTGATGACGGTCGTGTCACCGTTGCCCTCATCGACGGTAACCTTCACCGCCACACCGAGTTCCTTGTCAATTTCGGCGACGACTCGGCGGAACAGTCTCCTAGCTCCGGACTTCACAGGGACAAGTTCAACCCGCCAGAAGCCTCCGCCGTCAGTGACCTCAGTTTTGAAACCGGAGGCTTTGCCGGCGCTGAAGTCCCCTCGTACAAGCGGCATAATCATCCCTGCGACACGGGAATATGCCCCGGCAGACTTTGCATCCATAATTTTTCGTCCGTCGGCGTTTTCCACGAGCACACGAGCGCCGTTCATCACGAACAGGCTCGGATACGGCGCGAGATATTCCCAGCGAATCCTGTCCGGAGCGGCGAAAGCCATTCTCCCGGAGCTCACGAGGTCCTCCGCCAGCATATCGGAAGATTTCCTCTGGACGAAGTCAAAGGTCATCGACGACGGCGATGCGAAGTCCGGCGTATTTTGGGAATATGCATTGATACACAAGAATATACAGATAATCCTTATCAAGCGCTCATTTATCAGAAAAGGGCGGCGATTCAAACTCATAACCACGGACATTTTACTCATCGGGACACGCAATCATCTGGCAATCAGCGCACAGCCCGCCATAATCAGAAGTACCCCGACCCATTGCGACACCGTCACGGGTTCGCGGAAAACCAGAAGGGCGGCAAGCAGACCGAAGAGGTAGCTCAGGCAACTGAGGGGATAGGCGACGCCGAAAGGATAGTGACGCAGGATGTAGAGCCATAGGACGGTCGCGGCGGCAAAGGCAATCCCGCAGCCGAGAAACCACCAGTTAGTCAGCTGGGAGACGAAGAATTTCCAGGTCCAGGCAAATTCGCCCATGCGGTTCAGCGCCAGCTTGAGCAGCACCTGCCCTCCGCAGAGAAAGACGGCCTGCACAACGGAAAGAGGTATAAGTTTCCACATCGAATTCATAGCGGCGTCAAAGTTACGCAATTTCGGACAAATGGAAAACGGGGCGGCTGCTCTATTTCCGCAGAAGCATGAGGCTGAAATGCTTGGCGGCGAAGTGGTTGAAGACGATTATGTTGCGAAGGGGCATCAAGGGATTGGCAGGGACTGCACCGGAGGGATCGACCGGCACGGATGCAGAAAGGGCGGACATGGGTGCTGAGGGAGCGGCTGCGCCGCGAAGCTGGAAAGTTGCGGGGATGAAGCCTTGGAAGAGGCCGGTGGCGGCGGTGTGGAAGCCGGCGGCGGAAGAGGAGAAGCCCTCGCCGAAGACGTGCTTCCAGAGCCCCTGGGGGATGCCTTGCCAGAGATTGTTCAGGCGGTCATAGACGGCATCGTTGCCGGAGGGACGGAGGTTCCGTAACGAGTCTTCGTGGAGGAACTTAGACTTCCGGGAAGAATCTTCGGCGGAGACATATGAGCGGACTCCGGAGCCGGCTCCGTGTCGCCCGGTCAGAACAAAGTCTATGTCCCCAATGGACAGGCCGGCTTTCCCGAGCATATCTTCAAGAATGTCGGAAAGTTCCGTCTCCTGACATCTCTCATCCGGGATGTATGCCGTCCTGACCGCAGCAACTTCCACCAGCCGCCCGTTTTCTGCTGTGCGGCCGTTCACGGTCCGGGAAGCTCCCGCCACAGAAACTCCCGCAGTTGCAGAGGCACCCGGCATGGAATCGTCCGCGAAGCCCGGTTTCCCCGATGACGCACAACCTGAAACGGAAGCCTCCAGAAGAAACGAGGCGGCGACCTCACCCGCCTTGCAGCCGTCCTTGAGAATGCCTCCGCGCCGCTGAACCTCAAGCGTGTCCGGAGAAAGCTCGTCAAACGCCCCGACCAGCGCATTGCCTGTCCTCCCGAGCCGCAGCTGTGTCAGAGCATCGGCAAGCGCATTCTCAAATGACAGAGCCTCCTGCGACCATGTGCAGTTGTAGCCGTGCGTGCGGGTCTTCAGGGCAATCAGCGAACTGAGCGTGTTGTGCGTCGATTGCATGAAGTTCGTAGGCTTCACGCCCTCTCCACCATTCTCGCAGACGGCGTTCAGCACCGGCTCCATGTCGGCGACGCTGCCCAAGGACGTGCCGGTGATGATGGCGTCAGGACGTTCGAGAGCGGCCTCCCGTAGTGCAGTCAGGGATGTCGCAAGTGCGCGTTTCATCAGCTTCCCCATGCGCCGCCCCTCCATCGGAGTCAGAAACGCCGAATAATCGGAGAAGGTGTCATCCGAAGGAATCATGTACATCGACTTTATGTATATATGTCTATCTGTCATAACCTTACATTCTTATTTCTCCTTCGCGCGGCATCTGCTTCCCGACGCATCATATCTTGAAAAAATGAGAGACGAATCATTCCCTCCGAACCCGAACGCATTGCAGAGGACATTGTCCAGACGCACGCCCCCCTCCCCGGCATAGGGGATAATCGTGTCAGGGCCGGACTCCTTCCAGCCGAGGCTGACGGGAATGAATGAATTTGTAAGCGCAAGCAGGCAGAACACGGATTCAATTGACCCTGAAGCACTTGTAGTGTGCCCCGTGAACGACTTTGTCGAGGACACCGGCAGACCGCCCGCAGACGGAACAGAGGCAGACGCCCGGCTCCCGCAAGGCTCAAAGGCCGAAGAATCCGCTCCGAACCGGAGACGCTCCCCGAAAACCCGGTGCAGCGCGGCCGACTCGCTCGCGTCGTTGTTGGACGTCCCTGTCCCGTGGGCATTGACATAGCCGATGTCGTCGGGTGAAAGTCCCGCCATCGCAAGGGCCCCGGTCATCGAGAGATACGCGCCTTCGCCGTCCGGAGACGAGGCCGTCTGATGGAAGGCGTCACAGCGGTTGGCGTAACCTGAAAGGCGGGCGACAATCCTCGCGCCGCGCCTCATTGCGTGCTCCTCGCTTTCAAGAATCAGATAGGCGGCTCCCTCGCCGAGATTCAGCCCGGCACGCGAGCGGTCGAATGGGCGGCACTGCTCAGGGTCAAGAATCATCAGTGAATTAAATCCGCTGTGATGAAACGACGACAGGCACTCGCTGCCGCCCGCCGCCACCGCATCCGCCTCGCCGGCAAGAATCATGTCGGCGGCACGGATTATCGCGTTTGCAGCCGAGGAGCAGGCTGTCGATGGAGTCATCGCGTCGCTGAAACGCCGTCCGAAATGGTCGGCAATCAGCGCAGTCGTCGCCCCGCAGCCCTGAAGCGGAATGTACTCGCGGTGACGCTCCGAAGTCAGGAAATCTCGCCAATACAGCTCAGTCTTTTCCATCCCGCCGACGGTCGTGCCTGAAATCAGCGGCAGGCGCAGCTCCTCCGGCAGTCCGGCCTCGTCCAAAGCCTCACGCAGAGCCTTTATTCCCAGCAGTGCCGTGCGGTTCATCGGGACATCCCGGGCGATTCCGAGTTCTTCCCGGAGCTGTTCGTCGCTCATCCCGACCTCTCCGACCGGCAGCTCGTCATGAAATGTACGAAGCCGGCGCATCCGGCCTATGCCGGAACGGCGGTTCAGAAGACTGTCCAAGG
>DJPQ01000012.1:0-22853 GCA_002439805.1 Bacteroidales bacterium UBA6408 | reverse complement strand
TCCCGCTTGTCCCCGCCGATGGCCGAGACCACACCGCTGCCTGTAATTACTATGTTCATAAGCTGTCATTGATGGGCCGGGGCGTGCTGAACGCCACCCCGCTCACCGGCTTTCGCCGGCTACTTTGTCCTGTGCTGTGAAATATAGTCGGCCATCACCGCAACTGACCTGAACACATCCTTGCCCTCGGCAGGCGAGGAGAGACGGATGCCGTATTCCTTTTCGAGAAGAACTATGAGCTCGAGCGCGTCAATCGAGTCAAGACCGAGTCCCTTGTCGAAAAGGGGCGCGTCATTGTCGATGTCGTCGGGCGTCATGCCCTCAAGGTTCAGAGCGGAAATCATCTGCTCCTTCAGTTTTACGATAAATTCTTCCATATCTTTATCTCATTATATATCAAAATATTATACATTCTCATATCAAACTTGCATATTCCCCCTCCCCTGCATCACTCGCCGCGTTCGACGAGAAAGACATGGGCATCAAACACGTCGTCGTCCGAACACTCGAGCCAGCCGCAGAGAGCCGAATTCATGTCTCTGTCGTCAAATTCCCGCCTGACGGCGTTCAGAATCGCGGACTCGTCGCAGGCATCAGCGATGAAGAACATCGTTTCGCCGTACCACTTGTTGCGTATGGCTATCTCGCCGCAGACGATGTTCGGAAGGGTATATACGAACAGGGACGGGCTCGGAAACCAGTTTCGCGGGTCGGAAATGGTCTTCTGATAATGGAGGTCATTGCAGAGCGAGGCGCTCCTGTTCCAGAAAATCACGCCCCTATCCTGACGCGAGGCCGGTCTGTCACCGGATTCAACGGCGCTCAGCAATAATTCGGATGCTATGAAGCCCAGACGTGAAAGCGTGTCCATCCTGAAGAATTTGGGATAATCGGCCCCGAGGGAGCGGTAGGCGGCGGTCAGAAGTTCGTGACCGCAGGGAACACCGGCGGCAACACCACTGGTAACGGAACAAGAGTCACACTCGTAGTCACTTACATTCAAAGACTTGCCGTCAATCAAAATGCTCTCCGTACTTATGTCTATGTGTCCGAGGACTCTAAGTTTTGCCGCTTCTGCCGATGCAGCGAGGCGATGCCCTCCAAGATGCGGATGCGTTTCACCGTAGCCTTTCACCGCAGGACACCCTGCATCCGTCACTCCCCCGCCGCTACCGTTCGACCGGGCCGAGCCCCCGTCCTTCATGTCATTCAGCCGGAACGCCACGGCGGCATTGCAGCCTCCGAAGCCCGAAATCAGCTTCATGAAAGTGCGCCTGTCCGTGTGTCTCAATTCGCTGGAGACATTCACCGGACACGACACGCCCATGGTCTCGAAGCCACTGGTCGGCAGCACAAGACCGCACTCGACCGCGTGCATGGAAAGCACCGTCTCCAGAACTCCCGCCGCCCCCAACGTGTGTCCGAAAAATCCCTTCAGCGAATTGACAGGAACATCTGAAAGACCGGCTCGGGAAAGGGCGATTGACTCCATCTCATCGTTGTAGGCCGTGGCCGTTCCATGGACATTCACAACGGCAAGTTCCTCCGGCGCGACCACTCCGTTTTCTAATAAGTACCTGAGAGCCAAATAGCTGCCCTCCCCTGTCCTTGACGGCCCGGAAATGTGGTTCGCGTCGTTGCGGATGCAGCCGTCGAGGACTTCCCAACGGCGTGCAGAGGTTCCGCGCCTTTCCGCACAGCGCCGGGCAGCATCGTCCGAACTTTCCCGGGCAGATTCGCCGAAGCCGCTTCCGACAGTCCCGGCAGGTTCAGTATAGCCGCTTCCGACAGCCTCAAGCACCACGGCAGCGGCCGCCTCTCCGAGATTCAGCCCGCGTCTGTCGCGGTCGAACGGCCGGCATGGCTCCGGGGAAAGCGCCCGGAAGGACTGGAATCCGGAAACAATGAAGCGCGACTGGCAGTCCGCACCGACGACCACGGCAAAGCGGTACGCCCCCGAGCGGAGAAGCCTCAACGCCTCAATTTCCGCGCATACGCCTGATATGCAGGCGTTTGAAATCACCACCGGAGCATTTTTATTGCCGAACCACTCCGAAATGCGCCGTGCCGACGATGCCAGCGGCAGTTTCCCGGCAAGACAGGCATCCCGGTCTGAAAATCTCGTTCCGGGGATTTCAAGTTCTGAAATATTCCCCTTGGTCGAGGAAAAAATGAATATTACATCGTCCGACGAAGGGTCAACCGAGGTCTCGCGAAGCGCCGTCTTTGCGGAGAGGATGGAAATCATTTCGAGGAACGAATATTTCCCCGATCCGTCATATATCCTCTCTCTTTCAAGGACTTCGCGCATTTTTACACGGTCAAAGAGCGAGGCGGCAAACGGCTCCGGCACCCCGAACGTTCCGGAAGGAAGCAGGGACACGCCGCTCCTGCCGCTCAGAACCGCATCGAGATTTTCAGACGAGGTCAGCCCGAGCGGAGACACGACGCTGTCCGCAACCACCTCTATACGCATATTTTTCCCCGAATCCATCGTTTTGTCACTCTCATATTGCCGTCATTGCATCCCCGTCTTCCGCCTCATTCTCATTCTGTCTGACGGCTATCTTCATCGTCCCCTCCGCAATCACATTTCCCTCACTGCCAAGAACTTTCGCATCAGCCATCGAGATTCCGAAGAACTCGCTGCGGATGACAATCTCCGTGCGCAGCGTCTCCCCCACCTGCGGAGCGCGATGAACGCGGAACTTCCGGACAGCGCCGATGAAGCCTATTTCGACAGGCCGTCCGAGCACATACTTATTATAGTAGCCCGTCCTCGCGGCGCAGGTCTGCGCCACATTCTCGACTATGCCTTCCGGTGTCAGACGGCCGTTCCCGACAAATATGCAGTCCGGCCGCACCCTGAACTCCGCCACGGCGACGGCATCGCCGAATTCCGTAAGCGCGTCGACCATAAGCATGGGAGGCCGCTGCGGCAGAATGTCCCTTATGTCAATGTCTTTCAAATTCATACTCAGTGCAGAACTCCCTCAATCTTTACTATCCGAAGGCACATCATCTTCCCAAAACTCATAATAGTTGAACCACTGCTCCGGATATTTCCTCACAACGCGCTCCAGTTCAGCCACATAAGCATCCAGCAGACGGGAAGCCCTTTCCGCAGTTGTCTCCGCCACAGCCGTCGTTCCCGTCGCAGGCTTCTCCACAGCAATTGTCTCGGATACTGCCGCAGATGCCTTCTCCGACTGCCCGGAGACGGTGTCTATCCGTCGCGGGCAGACCACGTAGGATTTATAGCCGCGTCTCATCACGAACACGGAAAAGACCGGAACCTCACGGCTCGCCGCCAGCACAAAGGGACCTTTCGGGAACTTGGCCGGAGCGCCGAAGAAATCATGGACGAAACTTTTGGAAGAGCCGAACAGCCTGTCTCCATGGACTGTAACTATCTCCCCGTCAGCCAAGGCGCTGTTCATCAAGTAGATGTGAGACAGGTCGGCCTTCACGGGAATCATCCTTATGTTGTTGCCCTCAAACGCCTTCGCCCTGTTCTCCGTCACGGTTTCCGTCTCCCCGTCAAAGACAAGGGAATTTATCCTGCGCCCGCGGACCGAAAGCGAATATCCCGAAATCTCAAAGTTGCCTACATGGGCACCCAGCCATACGATTCCACTCCCCTGCTCCAGACATTTGTCAAGTTCACCGAACCCGTCAAGTTCAAAGCGGAATTTCTGCCCGGCATAGGCGGCGAAACGGTCGAGAATCACCTGCCCGAAACGGTAGAAGTTCAAGAAAGTCATCCGCAGCGAACGCATCGTCCCGAAGCCCTGCCGCCGACGGAAATAGCGCCACACAGCCCGTCTTCCCCGGCCGCTCAGCAGCACATACCACGGAATCACACACGCCATCGCAGCATAGAGCGAACGCAGGCTCAGACGCCGCAGCCAGACTATAAGGAAACGCTGCATCCACGGAGTTCCGCCGGTGTTCCCCTTCCAGTTTTCATGTCTGAGTTCAGGCATATAGCAAAATTCCCGTAGTCACCTCCCGTGCCCGTCAGGCGCGTTTCTCTATATAGTCGCAGAAATCCGCGAATGTCGCTATATTCCTGAAATCCTCCGGCTTCATCCTGAACCCGAATTTCTCCTCGACGAACACGACGACGTCCACAACTTCAAGGCTGTCAATCCCCAAATCATCCTTCAGCCGCGCCTCCGGCACTATCTTTTCCCCATCAATCTCCAGCTCATCCACAAGGAACTCCCTGACCGCCCCCTCAATCTCATTTCTTTCCATATCATTCTTCAGTTTATGACCAAATACAGCCAATTTTCACGAAATGTACAAAGTTAAGAATTTTTCCTGCAACCGCATCGCAGGAACAAGTCAAAGAATATTCCGGCGCAGCCATTCACCGAAAATAAGGTCGCTCACCTGCTTTTTTCCATTCGCCTCGGTAACTACCCCATACTTCATGAGGCTCCTGCAAGCCGTCTGAACAGAACTTGGGGAGCCTAATGAATACTTGGAGACAAAGCCTTCCGAAGTGACGTTCGCACCGTCAGCGCCCTCAAGCGCGAGTGCCTGAAGAAGGTTTTTCTGCTTCTCCGAATACCGGGAGAACTGCTCGCTGTAGGAAAAATGCTGCTGCGCAATTATGGCCGAATATATCGCCGGGAAATCATCTTCTCCGATTGCGTGACCAGGTTCCGCCATAGCAAAGGCTTCATTCATGAGAAGCTGGATATACCATGTAACTCCGTTAAAATAGTCATAGCATCTGTAAATCAGACCGTCCTCTATTCTCCTCCCCTTTCCATACTCCGCGAACATTCGTTGAACAAAATCTCTATATACCTGACGATCAATCACATCAAGCGTCATCTGAACAGCGCTGTTATAGAACGGTTTTGCCGGAGACGTAAACATATTTGTCATCGAATGCGTTATGCTGCCGGTGAATACGAAAATGATGTTCCTGCATTTCTGAACGACTGTCCTCAGATAGGCCTCCATATTCTCTTCCTTAAAATCACGGATTTTCTGAAATTCGTCAATCGCAATCACGCAAGGTTTCTTTCCGGAATCGAGAATCTGCATCAGCTCTTCGAGCGTCTTGTCCGGGTAGCGTATGTCGCCGACAATCGGGGTAAAGGACACGCTGTCTGTCAATTGGCTATATTCAATCTGCGGACGCAAGGATTTGAGTCCTTGAAGAAGCTTATCCTTAATTCCGAAATACTCGCTCTTGCTGAATATCTCATTCGCAAAAATGGTCACCATTTCCTTGAGGCTGTCAGCAGCGTAAATGTCCATCAGGAATACATTGAACACATCGCCGATTTCCTTCTGAGCGAAACAATGCCGTATCAGCCCCGTCTTGCCAAGCCTCCGCCGGGCAAAAAGAGCCACATTGCGCCCGTTCATGATATGCCTGCAAAGCTGTGATGTCTCCGACTCCCTGTCGCAGAAGTATTCCTCCGGAACAAACGGAGTTATTATGAACGGGTTTCTGACAAAATTTCCCATAAATTACCTGTTTTTACATTATGCTTTTTTACATTATGCAAAATTACATAATTTTAGGAATTAAACAAACCACCGCCGCAGGGGCTGCCTGAGCCACGGTCACGGTTTTAACGAGAGAACCTGCGGTAATGGCGAAAGTCGCTTCGCGGGCATCGCCAGTGTTCGCTGTCGCAGACACCCTGAAGCCGCCCTCTTCCTGAACTGCTGCGAATGCATCATCACCCGCAGTATGCTCCACAGTCCACGAAATCTGATTTGTCGAGACCTCAATGAGGTCTGTCGTGCCACCGGTATAGGCGATTTCAAGAGATTCAGGTTCCGTTATGCTTAGATATGGCTTCTCCGGAAGAGCTTCACTGCGTCTGTAGATAGCGATGTCTTCTTGTCCGCTTTTGTAATAACGGAAACGATTCTGTCCGGATGTTTTGTTAAACTTAAGCGACACAAAACTTCCATTTTTCACACCGGTGCCATAAACAGAAAGAGTATTATCCGCATAAGAAATCGTATTAACCAAAGCAGCAGTTTTTTCGTCAAGCCCATTTGCATAAGAAGATTTGCCTATATAGACTCCGCTCGCACTCTGAATTGAATAGCCGCCATCTATTGCCGCTATCGTAAATGAAATTGCATCCATTTCCGTTGTGGCCTCAATCTTATTATCGGATATAACCACACTCTTTGTATTACTCGTCTGATCAAGTTCAGACAACGAACCGTCAAATGCCACCGGAGACGGTGTCTTGCTGCTTGCATCCTCATGCACAATCAGATAGTCACCTGACCAGTCGGTAAGGGCATATGTGACCTTCTCATAGACCGGAGTGGTCACCGGAGGAGTTGGAGTTTCTTTGTCTTTCCAATTCGTCGATGCGATGTCAAGCTTCTCAATCTTGGAGATATTGCCCGGAAGGTACATTTCCTCCGCCGGCGCAGTAAGCGTGAGCGTCTTGCTCTCTGTTTCGACGACGAGTTTCATATTCTTCACCCCTTCTTCACGAAGGCCTTCCACAGACGGAAGAATATTGAACCACAATGTGAAATCTTTGGACGAAGGAGCATTTGTGAATGTCAAGGTTATCGACTGCGAATCTCCGGATGTCCAGGATGTTCCGTATGTACTATTACCAAGATTATTTCCATAATAGTACAGCGACTAGGTGTCGGCTGCAATCGGGTCGCCCTCAACAGAAAGTGTCGCCTTTGTCAATGGTTCATCTACCTCGGGAGAAGTAAAGTGGAAATAAAGCAGAGCCGTCTGACGGACCATACTGAATGATATATCCTTTCCGTCATCGGTTTTACCCTGTTCTGCATTCTCAAAATCAAGAGCTTCAGCACACATTATATCATAAGAAGAATTGAAATCATTCCCATTCTGAACACGCTCAGCGCCAAAAGGAATATCCACATAATGAGAAGTGGCATTATCGGCTGCCTGATATGGATAATAGGCATAATAAAACCGTGTTCCCGTTGCCTCCGGCAATTTTGAAGAGAATGTACCGTTCGAATATGTAGCCTGCGTATTATACCCTTCGCCATTATCATATTCGTACATAATTCCCATCTTGTCCCCGTCGGTCCAGCGGGTCGTAAAGGTAAGGTCATTGACATCGATTGTCGATTTTGTCGTCTGATAATCAGGGATTTCGGCATTGAACTTAACTTCGGCAAGTCTTGTTCCGGACGGAGTCTGCTCCGAAGCCGTTTCCTTTGCACATCCTGCGAATGCCACGGCAGCTGCTGCCATGAGCATCAATGATTCCATGAACTTTTTCATAGCCTTACTCCCCAAAAATCCATTTACCGGAATCATTCGACCCCTCGGTCGTGTTCATAACGTCACCGCTCGCGGCGAAACCCGTTTCTGTCGAAACGCAATCCACTGTCATCAGTGGCGTCTCATAGATTTTTTGTTTAGCGTATTACATTGTTTATAATATTTAATATTTAAGGTTTGTTGCGCAACCTGTAAAAACGGGGACCTGTGCCGGACGAGTCACGTGGCGATTCACATCGACGGTCCCCGAAAACAACCTTTATAATTTCAATTTTCGTCCGGTGTGTATATACGGCATGAGGGCACTGAAACCAGTTACGGTTCCAGCACCCTCACGGATACTTCTCTGTCAGTACTTAATTGCTTCAGCCGACGGACTGCCTCAGTGGACAAATAGCTCTGCCCCCCCCCGAAGGAGAATGCAACACACTGATTATGAATCATCTTCTGTCCCATTGAAAAATCTGTCGGTTGTCTGTTCAATTTCCGCAGCAAAGGTATTGACTATTCCACAAATACGCAAGTTTATCACGAATTTTCTGTACTGGGTTTTCTGTACTGACCGTCTATCCTTCGTAGAAGCCATTGCGGCTCATGGCAGACCACCTGATGTACATTTCCTTGTAGTTATCTTTGATAAAGTCCCGTATTATACGAAGTTCCTTATCGGTAAGGACACCCCGAGCCTTCACTTCCGTATCGCCGTCGCCCTTCACATAAAGCTTCGCGGATCCGCCTTCAGTGAGCCGTCTGTCACTTGCATGAACATGCATGGCCTCAATAATGCAATGTGATGTGAAATACAGATAGTAACCACACACCATAAAATCGAAATACTTAGGCATATGATTCCTCCCTATATTCTTGACTCATATACTTTTGATTCCTCTTCCAGTATTCCTCGACAATGCTTAATTCGACGTCATCCATTGTTGTCTCCAGGACCTCCCCTTGCATAGACATAAGCAAGGCATGGTGCGGTTTCCGCAAATCCAGCACTCGCACATTACCGTCCTCTGTTTTCGTGAATGCATACCCGCAAACTATCATTTCCGCATCAGAGTATATACTCTTCATTTCGTCACTGCTCATAGTTTCCAATTTTTACCGTTCGAATATTCTTGAGAAATTTTTGGGGATTTATGTAAAGATTATGGAGAATCGGAACAAGGTCTATATAATCCTCCATGATGCCAAGTCCCTCATAATCAGCCATAACTACCAAATATCCACTATCCCAAGTCACCACCTCAGTATATTTTTTCAATACAGAAGGAGTACGAAAACGAATGTTATAATCGCCATACCTGAACGACGTCATATCGCCATTATTAGACAATATCGCCTGAGTTGCAGCTTCTGCCATATTCATAAGTCACAACAATTATCATAAATGCACCCGTTCCCACAAATTTCATCCACAGCATATCCAAGCACAAAATTACATAATTTTCCACGACGAACAAATTTCTCTGCAATTTCTGCAATTTTGATGGCCGCACGATGTTCCTATAGCTTTCGGCCTTGACTGCAAGCCGTGGAATAGAGCAGTCATTTGGCGGAGCATCTTCGCGGAGGGTTTTGTCAAGTTTCTTTACAGATGTGTAAAGTTTCTTTACATGAAGGGAATAGAGTCACACGCATAAACATCTGGAACTTAGCGCATTGACTTCTTTGGCATATTTATCGTTTTACCTTTGTTCCGATAAAAATGATAAAAGTTTTACGGGAACATGAATTTTCTTAATGACATGGCCGCAGCGGTGAGGACACTGCCGGCGAAGGGACGGAGGAACGGGCTGAAGGTGCTCACGCTCGGAATCGGGCTGGCAGTGGGGCTGGTGCTTACGTCGAAGGTGTGCTTTGAACAGACTTATGACGATTTCTATGACGGGGCGGAGCGAATCTTCTATGTCAGCGAGGCGGCGGATATGAACGGAGAGTATAAGGTCTATACTCACACGAGCGGAGGAATCGCGCCGAGGATGAAGGAATATTTCCCGCAGGTCGAGGAAGCGACGAGGTTCACTTGGTTCGAATGGAACGCCAACCTCATCATGCACGGGACAAAGGCGAGAGTCGATGCCGGATACACCGGAGTGGCAGATTCGGCTTTCTTCCATGTGCTTGACAGAAAGTGTCTTGCGGGGAACATTACGGAAACGCTTGACGTGAAGGGAAATGCCGTCGTGTCCTTCGCCGTTGCAAGGAAAATTGCGTCCACGATGACGGACGGCACGTTGAAGACTACAGACAAGAGAGCGGTTGCGGAACGGGTCATCGGGGAGCGGTTCTCTGTCGCGGGATGGGGAAACGGTTATGAGCTGACGATAAGCGGTGTCTTTGAGGACTATCCGCTCAACTCAAGCGTTCGTCCGCAGGTGCTCATCTCGATTCCGACCACAGGAATGTTCATCTATGACGGAACGGACGGGGTCATCGGCAATGACCGTTACAGCACATTCCTGAAGCTCCGGAAGGCCTCCGACGCCGACGGGCTCAACGGCAATTTCGGAGGATTCATAAACACCTACCTTCCGGTGGAGCAGATGAAGGCCGCCGGATTTGAACAGGATTTCATCGTCAAGCCGCTTCTCGGATTCCACAACGAGGACGAGAATCAGAGAAACATGACGCTGCTGCTTGGGTTCGTGGCATTCGCGCTGCTGCTCACCTCGGTGCTGAACTATCTGCTTATAGTCCTTTCGACGAC
The DNA here is from genome assembly GCA_002439805.1 of Bacteroidales bacterium UBA6408. Lineage (GTDB taxonomy): Bacteria > Bacteroidota > Bacteroidia > Bacteroidales > UBA932 > Cryptobacteroides. The sequence continues at coordinate 12,864 of DJPQ01000012.1, read as the reverse complement.
GGTGACGCGCAGCCGCGAGATGGCTCTGCGGAAATGCCTCGGAAGCGGACGAGGCGAGATGTTCGGGATGATGTTCGCGGAAGCTCTCGTCCACACGCTGCTTGGCTGCGGACTCGCAGCAGTCCTCATCTTTGCATTCCGAGGCACCGTGGAGGAGATTCTCGGAGCCGACGTTTCTTCGCTCTTCTCCGGAAAGCCGCTGATTCTGGCCATAGCCGTAGTCGTCGCGCTCATCCTCATAAACACCGCTCTGCCGGCACATTTCTTCAACAGGATTCCGGTCGCGGCGGCGTTCAGAAACTACAGCGAGGGCAGGCGCAGATGGAAGCTCGGTCTGCTGGCCGTGGAGTTTGCGGCCGTGGCGTTCCTCGCGGTCGTGATTTGCGTGATTTCGCTTCAATATGACAAGATGGCCAATGCAGACCTCGGATTCAACTACCGGGACGTCGCGATGATAAGTCTCCCTGAGGCGACCCACGAGCAGAAGAACACTCTCATGGCGGAGGTGCGCACGCTTTCGGACGTGGATGACGCGGCCTTCGCCTACCAGAGCCCTTTCGACGGCTATTCCGGCAACAACGTTTCAATACCGGGAGAGGACAGGCAGCTGTTCAATATCAGGGATGCCTATTATGTCGACAGCCACTGGCTCAATGTCCTCGGAGTGGAGATTATTGAGGGGCGCAATTTTGACGGGACGCTTGCCGCCGACAGGGAAATACTTGTGGATGAGAGGTTTGTAGATAAAATGGAGAAAACCGCAGGATGGGACGAGGTGCTCGGAAGGGATGTCATGATTACGGGGCACAAGGAAGGCCCCAAAAGGATTTGCGGTGTGTTCAAGCCCATAAACCAAGGCTCGTTCAGCATTGAGGACAGTTTCTACTCCACCAGACCGATGGTCGTCTTCTACTGCAACCCGCAGCAATACACAAATATGTTCCGACTCATTTTCGTGAAGTATCACAAGATTTCACCCGAGGCTCTGGAGCATACGCAGGCAGTGGTGAATGAGATTCTGCCTGGACAGGCGAGCAAAATCGTTCCATGCAGCACTGCCGCCCTTGACAATCTGTCTGACACGAGGAATACGAGGAACGCCGTGCTCATCGGAGGCATTGTTTCGCTGATTATCGCTCTTTTGGGGCTTGTGGGATACACGATTGACGAGGTGCGCCGCCGCGCCAAGGAGATTGCGGTGCGGAGGGTGAACGGGGCTCAGTTCTCGCAGATTCGGGAGATGTTCCTTAGGGACGTGATGTGGATTGCGGGACCGTCAGTAGCCGTCGGCTGCGTTCTGGCGGGGATTGTGGCGGCACGGTGGGAGCAGCAGTTCAGCATTCAGGCGGGGCTTCCGTGGTGGGTGTTTGCCGTGACTTTCATCGGCGTGCTCGGCATTGTCGCCGTCGTTTCGGATGTTTATGTGCAGGTTGTGGCGAACCGCAATCCGGCCGAGAGTATCAAGACAGAGTGATGACAGGCTATAACTATACTATTAGATTGGGCTTTACGGGCTTCACGCCGGAGGCGGGAACCCGTCGCTCATGAAAAAAAATCGCGCCGGGTTTCTCACCTCCGGCTTCCTTGAAGCCCTTTCGCGCATATTTCAGAATTGTCAAAACAGTTATACAACGACTCGAATATACGAGAATTGAATATATTGAAATATAAAACAAAAAATAAAGGTATTATGATTAAGATTACAGACATTTGCAAGGTCTTCAGGACCGAGGAGATTGAGACGGTGGCTCTCGACAATGTTTCCTTTGAAATTCAGGACGGCGAGTTCGTCGCCATTATGGGGCCTTCCGGATGCGGAAAATCAACGCTGCTCAACATCCTCGGACTTCTCGACAACCCGACCTCCGGAAGCTATCTGCTGCTTGGGCAGGAGGTCGCGCAGCTGAAGGAGAAGGAGAGAACCAAGTTCCGCAAGGGAAACATCGGGTTCGTGTTTCAGAGCTTCAACCTGATTGACGAACTGAATGTATATGAGAACATCGAGCTGCCGCTGCGCTATATGAACTTCTCGGCTGCCGAGAGAAAGGAGAAGGTGGAGGCCGTGATGGCACGTATGAACATCAGCCACAGGGCAAAGCACTTCCCGCAGCAGCTCTCCGGCGGTCAGCAGCAGAGGGTGGCGATTGCGCGTGCGGTGGTGGCCTCGCCGAAACTGATTCTGGCCGACGAGCCTACGGGAAACCTCGACTCTAAGAACGGCAAGGAGGTGATGGACCTGCTCTGCGAGCTTAACGGCGAGGGCACGACCATCGTGATGGTGACCCACTCGCAGAAGGACGCGGCCATGGCGCAGCGGACTATTGATCTGTTTGACGGGCACATCGTGAGCGATGTCAAAAACGAGTTGTAAAAGCCGCCTAAAAGGCGGTCTGCTGCGTTGGACGGTTTGATGAAATCCTCACCATCTAATTGACCCCTCCCGTCCCCTCGAAGGGGAAGTTGTGCTCCGTGCGCGCCATCGCACAATGCTCTCGCTTCGCTGTTCTCCGCACGACGCTGATGCGTCTCATAACTCAAATGGCGTCATCCGCACCGTCCGCCTTGCATCCCATCCTTTTATGCGACTTTTACTCTAAGCTATTTATTATGTACATATTCAACAATTTTATAAATACCCTGCGGCGGTACAAGGCGTCGAGCCTGCTGAATGTCATCGGAATGGCGGTGGCGTTCGGGGCTTTCTATGTGATTATGACGCAGGTGAGCCGGGACTTCGGGTATAATCAGCGGCTCAAGGATGCGGACCGTACGTTCATAATTGCCCTGCCGTCGAACTATTCGCCGGGGAAATACAACACCTGGATATGCCGTCCGCTCGGTGAGGCGCTGGTGAATGGTTCATCATCCGTGGAGTGCGGAGGAATGTTCCAGGCATGGCACGGGGAACCGGAGATTTGCTGGACACGGCACGGCGACACTGTGCGGAAGATGCGTCTCACCACTATGGAATACTCCGCCGGCGGAATCCGGACAATGAATTTCGAGGCGGCTGAAGGCTCGCTTGAGGAGCTGTCAAGGCCTGCGACCCTCGCCGTGAGCGAGACCTTTGCGAAGAAGAACGGAGTCACGGTCGGGGACAGGATTTCATGGAGTGATCCGGAGGGCGAGAAAAACGCGATGGAGGTCGTCGCCATATTCCGGGATTTTCAGAAAAACTCGGATCTCGGATATGTGGAAGGGGTCTATGACGCCGGAAACAGCCATATGGACAGCACGACCGAATGGTCGTTCCAGTATGTCGTGAAGCTCCGCGACGCCTCGCAAAGAAGCGAGTTCGAGACGGAGGCGATGCCCGTGATGCGGGAGTTTCTGAGCCGACTCTATCGGATAGACGATTCGGCCGGGGAGGAAGACAAGGCCGAGTTTGAGGAGATGCTGGACAGGATGAGCGTCAAGTTAGTGTCCTTGAAGGAAATGTATTTCACGAAAGTGCTTGACGGCAAGCCCGGAGAATCCGGAAACCTCACGACGGACATCACGATGCTCGCGGTGGCCATACTAATAATCCTGATTGCGCTAATCAATTTCATAAACTTTTTCTTCGCGCTCGTCCCGGCAAGGCTTAGGTCCGTCAACACCTACAAGATTTTCGGAGTTTCACGCAGCTCGCTGGTTCTCAACTTCATAGGTGAATCCGTAGGGCTCGTGCTCCTGTCCCTTGCCCTCGCGGCGCTTCTCGTCTACGCCTTTGCGGCAAGCCCGCTCTCCGACATACTCAGTTCAAACGTCGGAATCAGGGACAATGCCGCCGTGATGGCCTTGACTGTTTCCGTCGCGCTCGTCGCAGCGGTCGGAGGAAGCATCTATCCGGCGCTCTACATCACCTCGTTCCAGCCGGCGCTCGTGCTCAAGGGCTCATTCGGAGGGTCAGCTGCCGGACGGAGGCTGCGCAATGTGCTGATAGGCTTCCAGTTCGCCATTTCAATCGCGCTGATTGTCTGCGCGTCCTTCATAAGCCTGCAGCACAGCTACATGATGAACTACGACATGGGCTTCAACAAGTCCAACCTGCTCACCGGAAACATTCCCCTCGGGCTGTGCTGGTATGGGGAACAGAATCATGCCTTTGAGGACCGGCTCCGCAGCAACCCGCAGATTGAGGACATCACATGGGCGGACGGAAGGATTGTCAACACCTCCAGAATGGGCTGGGGTCGCGACTACAAGGGTGAGACCATCAATTTCCAGTGCTACCCGGTAGCGTATAATTTCCTCAGGTTCATGGGAATCGGCATCGTGGAGGGACGGGATTTCTCTGAATCGGACGAGATTTCGGATGGCAGTTCCATGATTTTCAACGTTCAGGGACAGAAGGAGTTCAACATCGACCTTGAGACTCCGGGACCGGGGCACGGGGCAAAGACCGAGGTCGTAGGAATCTGCAAGGATTTCCATTTCAAGCCTTTGCAGTATGGAAACGCGCCTTTCGCATTCTATGTATTCGGCAAGCACAGATGGAGAAGCGGACTCAGGCACATTTACATCAGAACCGCCCCCGGAGCCAACCCTGCCGAGGTGATGCGCTTCGTGAACAACACCGTGGCCGAGATGCGCCCGGACACCGATCCGGAGACCTACGGGGTGGATTTCTTCGACAAGGAACTCGGGGCTCAGTATAAGAGGGAGAGTCAGCTCGCGCAGATGATAGGGCTGTTCACGCTGATTGCAATCATCATCTCGCTTATGGGAGTCTTCGGTCTCGTGCTTTTCGAGACGCAGCACAGAAGCCGCGAGATTGCAATCAGGCGTGTGAACGGAGCCGGTGTCACGGACATACTCAAGATGCTCAACCGCAAGTTCATAGTCATCGTGCTCGTGTCGTTTGCAGTGGCCGCACCGGTGAGCTGGCTGATTGTTCGGCTCTATTTCGACGGCTTCGCCTACCACACGGAAATTGTCTGGTGGGTCTTCGCCGCAGCCCTTCTGGCCGTGCTTGTCATCACGGTCGCCATCGTGACGCTCCGCAGCTGGAGGGCGGCGACGAGCAATCCTGTGGAGCAGCTGAAGTCAGAGTAAAAGCCGCCTTGCATCCCATCCTTTTATGCGACTTTTACACCAGGCGGATTTATCAGGCAATCCTTCAAAATCGCCGTTTGAGGGGCTTCAGTTGAGTTTGGTATGCTCTTTGATTAAATGTATAACTGTTTAGTTAAACATATATAATACCATTTGATACGATAAGCCTCCGTCCCTGTGACTTGGACGGAGGTTTCTTTTTGCGTCATAATTCCAGAGCGTCTTTCTTTTCGCAAATCTCGGAATGGTGCAATTTCAGGGTTCCAATGCATCAACAACAGACTTTCCAATCACATAGGCCAGTCTGACGGGAACGGCATTACCAAGTTGTCTCATGCCCTCAGTCCAAGAGCCCGTAATGACGTACTCGTCCGGAAATGTCTGGATTCTCTTTGCTTCATCAATGGTGAGGTAGCGAGTAGTTCCGTCATCCAGTTTAACCATATTCTCACCGCCGGGGACACCATGAGCCCCTGCCTTTATCGTCTTTGACGGCTCGTCAATAAAACTCCCGGTATGACCCGGATACTCACGCGAAAACTTAGACTCGGAACACTCCAAATCCGTTGTCACATCCCGAATCGTGAGCCAGGGCAACAATTCGGGCTGCAAGAATCCATACTTCTCGAACAGATACAGCCTTTGTTCACTGACGACGTTTCCGGGGTAGGTGCACGGAATGCGGTGACGCTCCCAATAGTCCCCTGTGACGAACTGGCTCCAGCGAAGCGCATCTTCCGAATGAGTAGGTTCAGGGAATGCCCATTTAACCTTAATATCAGAACGAAAACCGACTATGATTACGCGCTCCCGTTTCTGAGGAACGCCGTAATCTGCGGCGTTAACAAGCCGATAGGCGACTTTATACCGCAGCCCCTTATAATCTTTTTTCACCTCATTTCTGAGATACGCATAATTTTCTTTCCAAGTCTCAGCATTGAGGGGTATATCCGGATATTGGAGTTGGAGGATAATGAACTCAAAATACTCTTTGAACGAATCGCGAAGTAATCCCTTGACATTCTCAAAAATAAACGCCTTAGGTTTCAGTTTGCGGATAGCATCTACCGCGTAAGGGAACATATCTCGCTTATCGTCGAAGCCAAGAGCCTTTCCGCCCAGAGAAAAGGGCTGACAGGGAGGACCGCCCGCTATTACATCGACCCCGCTATATGTCAAAAAATCGAAATCACGAACATCTCCCTCATAGACGGATGCTTCGTCAAAATTCCGCCTCAGGGTCTTACAAGCATCCTTATTCCATTCCACGAATGCACGATGACGAATTCCAGAGGTTTCAAGCCCCTTCGCCAAACCTCCTGCCCCAGAGAATATTTCAATCCCGTCAAGCATACCGTCACTTCCTCCTCTCCGCAAGTACCATGAAATACTCGGCAATCTTCTTCTCTATTTCTTCTTTTGGCAATCCTGCCCCGCTCAATCGCTCTACCCAGCCTCTTCCAGGATGAAGGACATCCCAATCCGAGACTGCCTGTTCATATCGTCCGGAGCCAGGATCATGATTTCCAAATCCATCGACAGTGCTGTTCCAGAGCGGAAAATAGTAACGGATTAGAGCCGCCTCCACAGTGCCAATCATATCAGCTGCCGCATCTTCCAATATCATAAAACGACAGTGAAAATCAGCCAGTATCAGATTGCTCGCCTGCCGGATACTGCTTGTATGGTCACAAAGCCTCCGGTAAAGTTCATTCATTGAATCTTGCAGCCTTCCCTGTCTCCAACCGCGAGGTACCGCTTTCCCGACATAAATGGGTTGGGAAAATTCCATTCTGTTTAATTCATACAACGGCTTATACAATGGAGATTGTCCTGTATAGTACAACGCATACACTCCGGTACCGATGAAATTCTCCGGCGGAGGAAGACGATGAACAGGAGTCCCGTTGAAGAACCTAATAGTGTCTTTTATGATTTCGGCAAAAGCCTCTGAGTAAAAGACATGCTTTGACCTATCAAATTTGTTTTCCATACAAATAACGAATATCAACTGACAAATTTAAGAAATTATCCGCATTTTGAAGCTTAGTTACAATTGCTTAATCATTGCAAATCTCAAAATGATGTAGAACCGGTCACATAAAATCTCAGAATAGTGCAAAATCAGCCTTACAAAAATCTCGGAATGGTGCAGCGCATCTACATATGTCGTTGACTTAGCAGCCATTACAAAAAAAATCTAAACGCCCTCCCGGAGTGGAAAACGGGAGGATTGGCTGCAAAACACCGCTCTATAATCTGCGGAAACTCGCAGAATTTTGCACTTTCCGCAGATTATAGAGCAACAAGAACTCGCGACCGGGAATCCCTACAGCATATCGGTCCAAGAGCTGACTTCAATGTTGGACAATGTTACGCCATTGCTTTTAATCTTGAGGGTAGTTGTATAGACTTTCCCTGACTCTCCGAGGAAATCCGCATATAATAGTGTAGAACATTCCTCAATCAGACCATAAGAGAGGTACACCTTACCAGTAATCTTTCGGGAAAGTTCATTGTTAATGCAAGTTATTGACAGACAATATAAAGACACGAGTTTTATCCAAAAGTCAAGGCTATAAATGTCTAAAATTATCCAAAAGTCAAGGCTATAATCGGCGATTTTTATCCAAAAGTCAAGGCAATGAGTTCTTCGGCTTTTGGATTTTCGGGGAAATGAGAGTAAATTGCGGGCTATTATGGCGAAAAAGGGAAAAATATTGGTCGTTGACGACAATCAGGGGATTCGGGAGGCGCTGAAGATACTGCTTGGAGGGTGCTTCGAGCGGGTGGAGACGCTGCCTTCGCCCGTGTCGCTGATGAGGACGGTGGAGAGTCTGAGACCGGACGTGATTCTTCTGGACATGAACTTCAGGACGGACATCAACACGGGGAACGAGGGGCTTTTCTGGCTGTCGGAAATAAAGTCACGGCGGCCGGAGCAGGCAGTGGTGCTGTTCACGGCCTATGCGGACATCGCCCTCGCGGTGGAAGGAATGAAACGCGGGGCGGAGGATTTTGTCGTGAAGCCATGGGACAACGCGAAGCTGATTGAGACGCTTACGGAAATACGTGACAGGAAAAAGTCCGTGCCGAAGGTCAAGGCGGCCGACGACGGGCCGAGGATGTTCTGGGGCGAGAGCGCGGCTATGCGGAGGCTGCGCGGCGACGTGGAGAAAATCGCGGCTACGGACGCCACCGTGCTGATTACCGGAGAGAACGGAACAGGAAAGGATGTGCTCGCACATGAGATTCACTCGCTTTCGGGGCGTTCCGCCGGGCCGATGGTCTGCGTGGATGCAGGGGCAATCACCGAGACACTTTTCGAGAGCGAGCTGTTCGGGCACGTCAAGGGCGCGTTCACGGACGCGAAGTCCGACCATGCCGGCAAGTTCGAACAGGCGAACGGCGGCACGCTCTTCCTCGACGAGATTGCCAACATCCCGCAGCAGTCGCAGGCAAAGCTGCTTCGCGTGCTCCAGAGCCGCAGCGTGACGAGGGTCGGCGACACCCGGAGCATTCCTGTTGACATCCGACTCATCTGCGCGACAAACGCCGACGTGCCTGCCCTCGTGCGAGACGGGCTGTTCCGCGAGGACCTCTACTACCGCCTCAACACAATAAGTCTCGAACTGCCGCCGCTGAGAAGGCGTCCGGACGCGATTCTGCCGCTTGCCGGGCAGTTTCTTGAGGAGTTTGCGGGAAAATACGGACGTCAGGTGACGGGATTCTCACCCGCCGCCGTCGCCGAGATGGAGGCATACGCATGGCCGGGGAACATACGCGAGCTGCGCAACTGCATCGAGAAGGCCGTGATTCTCGCGGACGGGGAAACCATCGCGGGACTCGGACTTGAGAGCGCCGGCGCGAATGTGCAGGACACCGAAATATCCGCCGCCGACACGATGGAAAGCGTCGAGGAAAAGACCATCCGTGCCGCGATGGGCCGCTTCGGAGGAAACATATCCCTCGTCGCCAAATCTCTGAATATCAGCCGTCCCACGCTTTATGCAAAACTGAAGAAATACGGGATATGACGATGTGGAGGTTGGGATATATGGCTGCGGCCGCTCCGCTGTCCGCCTATGACGGAGCGGCGAAAGAGGCCTTTGGAAATCACCCGGAGGCTGCGTTTGCGGCAATTCTGATTGTTGCAGTCGCTCTTGCCGTCCTGCTCACGAGGTTCTTCACCAAAAGAAGGATTATCAGCAAGATAGATTTCATGTCTGATGCGCTCGGCAGCGGAGAGTCTGCGTTCCGCTACTCGGAGGACGGCCACGGCAACCGACGACTCAACCGCTCTCTGAACCGCCTGCGTTCCATTTTTGAGGCGGAAAAGAACGATATCCGCGAACGCGACCGCTATTTTGCGCTTATGCTTGACCATGTTCAGAGCGGGGTCATCGTACTCGACGGAGCCAAGGTCGATTACAGCAACGCCGTCGCCAGGGGTCTGCTAGGAATGGCGGACATCTCGAACCTGAGGCAAGTCGAGCGCATATCGCCGGAACTTGCGGAAGCGTTCAGAAGTGCGGACGGCTCGGAGATTCAGGCGGCGTTCCAGTCGGAGCGGGGAACGGTTCAGTTCTCTGTGAGCGCGTGCTCGGCAAGGCTCCACTCGGCGGAGGTCAGGATCGTGACCTTCAATGACATAACCAGGGAAATGGAGGACAACGAGACGGAGTCATGGACGCGGCTCATCAGGGTTCTGACGCACGAGATCATGAACACGGTCACTCCGATTGCATCTCTCAGTTCGGCGCTGTCGCAGAACCTGCCGGCCTACAGCGAGGAGGACATCCGTTCGGCGCTCGGCACCATAGCCTCGTCGTCAGAAGGACTCATCAGCTTCGTTCAGTCCTACCGCTCGCTCACGCACATCGCCGCTCCAGTCCGCAAGGCATTCTATTTCAAGGATGTGGCGACCGATGCCGTGAACATAGCCAGGACAAACTGGCCGTCCGTCCATGTCAGCTACACTGAACTTTCCGACGACATAATCCTCTACGCCGATCAGGGACAGATTTCGCAGGTCATCAACAACCTCGTCAAGAACGCCGTTCAGGCCGGGGCGCGAAACATCACCATCACGGCCTCCATCGACAAGCGCGACCGCACGGTCATCAACGTCTCCAATGACGGCGAACCGCTCAGCGAATCAAGCCGGGAGCAGCTTTTCGTCCCGTTCTTCACGACCAAGGGCAGCGCCGGCACCGGAGTCGGCCTAAGTCTTTCCCGCCAGATGCTCCGCCTCAACGGCGGCGCCATCAAACTAGCCTCCAGCACCCGGGACTCTACGGTTTTCACAATCGTACTATAACCTGCCCCTCGGGGCTGTCGCGTCAGCGACTGGGGGTTGAAAGCCCGAACCTCACAGAGGTTCGAGCTCATTCGCGAGATAACCGTGGCAAGGCGGCATCAGACGCCGCGACGCAGTGACGGAGTGAAACGGAGGAACGGAGTCGCCGACCGCAATGAAATGGAGGTCGTGTGCCCCTGACAGGGGCTGTCGGCTCTGCCGACTGGGGTTAGGAGGCTACGGACTCGTCAGAGTCCGAGCTCATTTTTTATATACACTGATGTGTATATAAAAAATGAGCTGTCGTCGCTCACGCGAGGACACCTCATACTAACCACATAATTAATAACACTAAAACTAATAACCGAGCAAAAGATTTTGCAACTACTGTGCCAAACTTGATAGGACATCAAAAAAAAATTTAAAATTTTCTCCAACTAATCAAAGTTGTCCAAACCCCTTGGAGTAAGAAACAATGAAAAGAATAAACTGCTCCAGATTTTTCTATTATTTTCGAGGATAGATTTCTTTTGGAAGAGAGAGTGTACTGGAGGTACATGACCGATGAGAAAAGAAATATAGACCGAAAAGAATGAAAAAGATGATGCAGGTTATTTTTTGAAGGTTTCTACAAGCCGCATAAAAGGATGGGATGCAAGGCGGACGGTGTGGATGAATACCGCAGCAACCTGATGGTTGTGAGGATTTCATCAAGACGTCCAACGCAGCAGACCGCCTTTTATGCGGCTTTTACTTATTCCGACTTCAATTTATCAACAGGATTAGCCGCAGCCGACTTCCATGTCTGGCCGAAGATAGATACGGCGGCGATGAGAAGAGTCAGGAGGGCGGCGACTGGGATGACCCACCACGGGAACGGGATGGCGTTGTAGAAATCACGAAGGTAGTAGCGCATGGCCCAGACGCAGAGAGGGGCGGCGATGACGACTGCAACGGCCGCCATCAGGAGGAAATCCCTCGAGAGCGTCCAGACGGCGGTGCGGACATCGGAGCCGAAAATCTTGCGGAGGGCAATCTGGCGGGACTGCTGGTCGGTATAATAGACCGACATGGCAAAGAGGCCGAGGGCAGAAATCAGTATTGCCAGAACCATGAAGGTGCTCACAAGAGACATAGTGTTGCGCGTCCCGGTGAGGGCGCTGTTCAGAAAATCTTCGACATAGCTTATTTCCGGAGCCTTAGGGACACCAAGATAATCAACGGCGACGCCGCGCCACACGTCAGAAACGGCGTCGAACGCCTCCTTGCGGTCGCCAATAACCTTTACAATTAGGCACGAGCATATCGATGTCCTGTTCTGCACGGCATTGTGGCTGTCCTCCATAGGACGTCTCAAGGCATCGTTCGAGCGGTAGTCGGCGATGATTCCGCAGCATTCATATTCCGGAGTCCCGTCATCGCGCTTGCCGACAGTCCTGTTTTCCTCGGACACGCCATAGCGCCTCTTCGCCTCCTCAGTAAACCAATATGTTCCCTCCAAAGGCTCGGAATATTTCTCCAACACCCTGAACCCGAGAAGGCGAAAGCTCGTGGAGTCCAGTCCGGCAACATTAAGCCACGACATTTTTTCATTCTCGACGTGCACGCCGTTGCTTCCGCAGGCAAACGGAGCCTGCATCGCCATTCCGACGGTCTCCACCTGCGGCAGGGCACGCAGACGGCGGGCGAGTTCGTCCTGCGCGTCCATGTTCCTGAAGCCGAGTGACCATGTTTTCAACGATATGAGGTTTTCGGTGTTGTAGCCGGTCGGAAGAGTGACAAGATGGCGCATCTGGAGGGTCATGGTAAGCGCGACGGCAATCAGCACGGTACTTATGACATTCTGACAGACGATGAAAATCTTGCTGAACACCATCTTGCTGCGGAAGCGGAAATCGCCCTTCACCACGTCAATCGGCCTGAAGCGCGACACCATTGCGGCAGGCAGGAGGCCGGAAATCAGCGAGATGACGCACAGAAGCAGAAATGCGCAGCCTACAGAAAAAGCATCCGGACGCAGGACAATTTCCGCCGTGAGCAGCCTGCCCATCCACGGGCGGAAGCAGAGGGCAATCAGGCAGCCGAGGGCAAAGCATCCGGCCGTGAACAGGAACGACTCGCCGATGTAGCGGCGAACAATCCCTCCCTTTGACTCGCCGAGAAGACGGCGCGTCGCCATTTCCTTGGCACGCTTGCCGGTCTGGGCCACGGTGAGGTTGATGTAATTGAATATGGCGGAGACGAGCAGCACGAGAGCCACGAGCAGCAGAATCTCGACCGTCTTCCGGTCTCCCTTGCGGAGAGGGTTGAAGACATTCCTGCTGCAGAAATAAATCTTGTCGAGACGGGTGAGAGACGAGCCGTACATGAATCCGCCGTTGGAGGCGTCGCGGTCAAACCAGTCCCAGTAGCCGCAGTATTTGTCAAGAAGTTTTGCGGCGACATCGTCCGGGTCCGCACCGTCCGCCAGCGTCACCAGCGTCTGCACCGCCCCGAACTGGTCCATCTTCATGACCACCCCGTCCATC
>DJPQ01000059.1:29695-49231 GCA_002439805.1 Bacteroidales bacterium UBA6408 | reverse complement strand
TCAGTGACGCAGTCGAAAGAAAATGACAGCGCTGCGCTGACCTCCGGCGATGCGGAAGCAGCGTCTTCCGGCATAATGTCGCTCTGTCTGGAGCCGGAATCATTCACGGCGCTGTCTTCCCTGGCAGAGCTGCGCGACATGGATTTCCGGGAGGTTCAATGAAAGGGTATGCCCCTCCGAGGCCGTCACAGCAGCTGGGAAATGAACTTGTTGCGGGGTGTCGTGGTGGTGCTGAGGGTGTCGAGGGGACATTCGGTGCACCAGCCGCCTCCGAGGAGAACATATTCAAGCGAGGCGGTGAAGCGATGACCGTGCTCGCATTCCCAGAGGTACAGGGCGCATGGCTTCCTGAGCGGCTTAGCGCCGCTGTCCGAGGCCGCCGCTCTGCTGTCCTGGGCCGCCGCTCCGCCGTCCTGCGGACGCACAGAGCCTTTGTCTGCGGCAGCCTCTTCCACCCCCGCCGATCCGAGAAACTTGCCTCCCCGGAACTCGGCTGCCGACCGGATTTCCTCATCCGTCAGTTCATAGACTGACTTTGACTCGTCCCATCCGTGGTCGAGGCTGATGCACTCTCCGGCTTCACGCGCCTTTTCAATGTTCTTTTCAAGATGCGGCGGAATCACGTCCTTCCAAGACTTTATCGACTCCCATGCCTCACGCGAGCCGTAATATGCCCTCATCTTCTCCGGATTGTCATTCACCCACGACTGCGTGCCCATTCCCTTCTCGAAGGCATAAGGCTTCATGAACATCTTGACGGCGAACGGCGGGGCAAGGAAAGCGAGGTTGTAGAACCACGGGAGCTTCGACTTCATCCGGCGGAAATATTCCTCAACGGGAACATTCCCCCGGAAATGCAGGAAATTCTCAAGGACATCCGAGTCCTCATACCACATTCCGTGGAAATTCTTCAGCGCGAACCACTGAGGCTCGAAGACCTTTTCCGGCCCCGGAAGGCCGAGGGCATGAAGCAGGCGCGTCTCGAACTCATAGTTCGTCATCCTGTACTGTTCGCCGCTGCCGATGTTGTAGAAATTGTTCCAGAACTCATCCGGCACCCAATCCTCGCAGACATTCGCGAGAAGCCGCCCCGAATCCTCAATGGTCGCCCATTCGAGCACTCCTGCCACGGGCACATGGAAGGCGGTGGGGTTCACGACGCCGAGGATGCCCGGATAGAGGATGCCCGACTGGCGCAGCGACACCCAGTGCGGGATGCCGGAATCGACGATGACCTTCTCCGCACGGCACTTTGAAACGGAATACATATCGTAGGCGCTTGCCATGACCGGGTCTCCGGAGCGTCCCCAGTGATGCGGGGCAAGCCTGTCACCGAGCTGGGCCACGGAGCCGATATAGACAACCCTTATCCGCTCCGGATCAGGCTGGGCAAGCACTGCCCGCGCTACGTTCTCTGATGACATGACATTGACTTTCAGTGTCTTCTCCGGGAAATAATCCGCAGCGGGAGACACCATGCCACCGACATGAAGGACATAGTCGGCGCCGGTCACGCCGCGCAGCACGTCTTCGTAGTTCGTGAGGTCGCCCCAGACAATCTCCACCGACGGGTCGTTCATGTACGGACCGAGCTTCTTCCTGTTCTTCCCGCTCGGACGGGCAAGCAGCCTGACGACAAACCTGTCTGCCCTCGCGTGCAGCTCCTGAAAGCCGGCCCATCCCATATTTCCGGTCGCCCCGGTCAAAAACACTGTCTTCTTTTCCATATCAACAATTATTGCATTTCCATTTCATTGCACTTTCAGTTCATTACAAACCACTCTTCATCCCTCCCTCTAAGTGATGCAAGGCGGACGGTGAAGAGACGCATCAGCGTCGTGCGAAGAACAACGAAGCGAGAGCCTTGTGCGATAGTGTGCACGGAGCACCGCTTCCCCTTCGAGGGGACGGGAGGGGTCTATCAGGATGGGTGAGGATTTCATCAAGCCGTCCAACGCAGCAGACCGCTTTTTATTTTATTACTTCAGCCATAGTTCAGGGTTTTGAGGTGTAGTATCCTTCCAAATCTGAAAATGCAGCTGCGTGTCGCGGTTGATGGTATCCACCGTTCCGATATCCTGCCCCGTCTTCAGCTTCTGTCCCGACTTCACGACGACGTTCTTGAGCTTGCAGTAGAACGTGAAATAGTTGCCGTGCTGGACAAGCACGCACTGGTTGTAGCCCGGCATCACAAGCACCTGCTTCACGACCCCGTCGAACACGCACCTGACCGTCGTCCCCGGCTTCAGGGCTATGCCCACCCCGTTGTTCTTCGGGAGCTTGACATTCTTATAGACAGGATGGTACCGCTCCCCGAAGGCATCAACCACCGGACCGTCGGCAGGCCACGGCAGCTTGCCCCGGTTCTTGGAGAACTCCGCCGCCAGCTTCTCGTCAATCACCATTTTATCCGATTTCTTCCCGGAAGCCGAGGCGGAACTCCCTTTCATCGCCTCGCGAACCAGCCGGGCAATCTCCCTGTCAAGCGCCTCCACCTGCTTTTTCTTGGCCGCCAGTTCCTTCCGGTACTTCGACTTCTCCTTCCTGAGCTTTCCGACAAGAGCCTTCGACTCAGCCTGCTCGCCCTTGAGCCGTTCCAGTTCCTTCTGAGTGTTCCGTGTCACGATCTTCTGCTCCGTGCGCAGTTTCCGGAGGGCATCCCGCTCCTCCTCAAGACGGCTCCGGGTCTCCTCCATGCGCCGTGCCTCCTCCCCTATCTGCGAGGCGAGGCTCTTGAAATAGCCGTAGCGCCGGTAGGCCTGCGAAAGGTCGTCACTGGCAAGGATATACATATACCATATCCTCGCGTCCCGGTTCTTGTAGGCTCCAAGGACAAGGCGGTCATAATGAGCCGCAAGCGTGTCGTAGCTTGTCTGTAAGGCATTGATTTCCTTCTGCTTGAGATAGATTCTGTCTGCACATTCCCTCTCTTTGCGGCGGCTTTCCCTAAGAAGCGCCTGCCGGTTATCGACCTTCTTCGAGACGAGGCTGTAGGTCGAGAGGGCGCTGCGGCTCTTTGAATCCGCCGAGGACAGCTGCCTGTTTATAATCTCTATTTCCCTTTCAAGCCGCTCCTTCTTCCTTTCCTGAACGCTCGTGTCCTGCGCGAACATCGGAATCCCGCAAACCGAGGACGCCGCCGCAAGCAGCAGAAGCGCAGCGGAGACATGACGCAGAGACGATATGAACGCACGGAACACCATCTATTTTCCAGCCGCCTTTTTTCTTTCGGCGATACGCTCGTCCAAATCAGGAATCTCCCCGCCGTTCTTCGCCTGCGCCCTGTACCAATAGACGAACGCGAGGTCATACTCCTTGAGCGCATAGAGAACCTCGGCATAGTGATCCATAATCACGGCGCTGTCCTTCCCCCCGTAGAGCATCGCGTGCTTGAAGAAAGGCTTGGCCTCCAGCGGCTTGCCCTGAAGATAGAGAATCCACCCGAAGGTGTCGAGGTAGGTCGCGTTGTCCGGCTCGGCCTCTATGGTCTTCTTACTCATCGCATATGCCTTCTTCAGGTGCTTGCCGGTCACGGACAGGTAATATGCGTAGTTGTTCAGGACATAGATATTGTCAGGACTGACCTTCAGCACCTTATCGTAGGCTTTGAAGGCGTTTTTCGTGTCGTTTTTCTGATAGTACGCGTCACCCATCGCCGAATAGGCGGAAACGACGACCGCGCTGTCCTTCGGAGCCGTGCGCAGCATCTTCTGTGAAAGCTCTATGACCTTGTCATATTCCTTCATGAAGCTGTAGCCCGTGCCCGCCATAGCCATAAAATCCGGGATGTCAGGATATTTCAGCGCCGCCTCCGAGCCTGCCTCCGCCAATTTCTCCCAGTTCTTTGAATAGAGCAGGGCGTAGAGATAGGTCGCCGTCAGTTCCGGCTTGTCCGGGTGCATGGAGGCGTTCAGGCGGAAAAGATCCTCCGCGACATTCTGACGCCGGGTGCGGTAGTAGTAGGACGCGACAGTGGCAATTACAGAACTGTCGGAAGGATGTTTCCTGAAACAGATGTTCGCCGCAGTGTCCAGCTGAGGGAGGAACGACGAGACGAACTTCGGATCCGACTGCTCCACGAGAGCCTTGAGATATTCGGATTTTCCCTGCGCCGGGACGGTCTCGTTCGCCATATAGCTGTCAAGGAGCGGAAAGAACTCCGAATATTTCCGCGTCATCCGCCGAGCCTCAGCCTTTCCGAGAATCGCGGGCGCAAAGCTTTCGTCAAGCGACAGTGCCTCGTCGTAATATGCGACCGCGAGTGAATCCTCGTACATCGACATCCGGTAGTCGCCGAGAGTCGAGAGGACATAGGGAGAGGAATATTTCGAATTATACTCTTCCAGAGAACTGTACGCCTCCTCCGTCTTTCCCGAAGCCATCAGAAGACGGAAGCGGTATATCGCTATGGATTCCGTCTGCCCGAATATCCTCTCGACGTCGTCCAATGTCGCCAGAGCCTTGTCAATCTGAGCGTTCTGGGCATACATTTCCACGAGGTCAAAGTAGAGTTCGCTCTTCTTGGGAAAGTCAGCGAGAAGCTTCTCGTACAATTCTATTGCCTCGGGGAGCTGATTCGTGTAGCGATAGACGACGGCAAGCCGCTGCCGGTACCAGAAGTTCCCCGGGTCGGACTCCACCGCCCGCAGAAGCTCGGCCTCCGCAAGGTCGTTCTCGTCCTTCGCCAGATACACGAGGGCGAGGTAGTAGTGCGCCGCGTCATATCCGGGATTGGAACCGACTATCGAACGGAGCATTTTTTCAGCGGCGTCATACGCCCCGGAGTCATATTTCTCGACGGCCAGAAGCAGGGCGCCGTCAGTTATAGAGTCCTTCAGATCCTTCTGAGCGAAGGCTTTTTGCGAAGCCGAAAGCATCAGCACGGCGAGAAGGACGAAAAGATATATTCCCGTAAAATTTTTCTTCATTGTCATCCGTTTTTGGGGGGGTAATCATTCTGAAATAAAACCCGCTTTATCTCCATAATCACGCCATAAGACGCAAAGATAACAAGCAATTCGGGAAAAAAGATTATTTTTGAGGAAAATATCGACTGATGCAACGTAATGGGCCGGGGTTGCATCTTGAATGTCGGCAGTTTTTCGGCCCGGAACGACAACCGTGAACGAAGACAAGGCTGTTCTGCTCATAGGCAAATGCATTGACGGAGACCGGGCTGCCCAGAGGAAGATGTACGAACTTCTGGCACCCCGCTATTTCCCCGTGTGCATACGCTACGTGGGGGACAGGGCCGTGGCGGAGGACATCCTTCAGGAAGGGTTCGTGGCGCTTTTCACGAAGCTCGGCAGCTACAGCGGGACCGGCTCGTTCGACGGCTGGGCGCGGAGGATTTTCATCAACGCGTCGCTGATGTACCTCAGGAAGAACGATGCCCTGAAGATGAGCGATGACATCTCGCTGGCACGGGGGCTGAAGGCGGACGAAGAAACGGCAATAGAGAAGCTTTCATACAAGGAAATCATGGCTGCCGTGACGGATATGCCGTCCGGGTTCAGGGCAGTTTTCAACCTCTATGTGATGGAGGGGTTCTCCCACAGGGAGATTGCGCAGATGCTCGGGATAACGGAAAGCACGTCGAGGACGCAGCTGAGCCGGGGACGAATCTGGCTGCAGGGCAGGATACGGAAATTTACGGGATGACGGGAGACCGCGTCCGTGAAAGACACATATATATGACGGATACACAGTTTGACGAAAAAATACGCGAGATGCTTTCTGAGCCGCAGGAACAGCTTCCTGAAGGGCTCTGGGAGGGCATCGAGTCAAGGCTTGACGCGGCGTCGGGACAGCGGCGTCGGGGAACCGTCCTCGTGCGCAGGTGGATTGCCGGGGCGGGCGCCGTGGCGGCGGCTGTGGCGGCGTGGCTTGTAGTCGCGCATTTCGTTCCGTCGGGGAAGGTTACGGACGGGGAGGTTCTTGCAGAGAATGCCGTGACGGAGATTCCGGCGGAGGAAATTCCAACGGAGGGTTCTGCTGCCGAACCGGATGTGGAGACGGCCGGGAATGTGGTTGACAGAAAGGCCGCCGGAGTGAAAGCAGCGGCGGGATGCGAAGCCAAGTTCGATGTTGTGAAAAAGGAGGATGCCGGACTGCTCGCGATGGCGGCTGAGTCGGCGGCGACCTCGGAGGCAGTATCGGAAGCGGTGTCTGCAGCCGGCCCGGAAACGGAGGAAAGCGGCAATGCAGGAAGCCGACCGGAATTTGAGGAGGATGCGACGCGCGTCGATGTCGATGCGGATGGAGGGGATCCGGAGTGCGGGCTGAAAGTCGATAATTCGGATATAGAGGAAGCCTACGGAGAGGAGGGCCGCAACGGCAGAGAAGGACACGGAGGAATCCCGATCGAGATTACTGTCGGCGGAAACAGCTTCGGAGGACCGCAGAAGAGTTCCGGGCCGAGAAGAATGTTCACTAAGGGCGACAAGACACCCTCCGGGGAGGAGTTCGTGGAGGGGAGAAATTCGGATTCATTCGATCTTCCGCTTTCTTTCGGCGTGGGCGTGAAATACAGCATAACGAGGTGGCTCGGAATCGGAATCGGCCTCAGCTACACGATGCTCAGCAAGAAGGTCTCCGGGACCTACTACGACGGGAACGGATGGAGCTGCGGCATGGACATGAAGAACAGCCAGCACTACATCGGAATCCCTGTCGATGTCTATTTCAGTATGTTCCGCACAAGGCATTGGGATGCCTACGCGACTGTCGGAGGGTCTGTCGAAAAGTGTGTCCTTAACAAATACACCGGAACCTTCGAGAACGAGTCCCTGCGCTGCACGCGGAAGGTAGGCGGGGTGCAGACCTCCGTCAAGCTGGGTCTCGGCGTGGAGTTTTCCCCGTTGGAGTTCCTCGGGATTTACATCGACCCGAGCGTAAGGTACTATTTTGACAACAATCAGCCACGGAGCATCAGGACGGAGCAGCCGCTGGCGTTTGGAGTGGAGGCGGGCGTCCGCTTCAAATTATAGCGGGGCGCCTAAAAGGCGAACTGCCCTTGTATTTAGACCCCTCCCGTCCCCTCGAAGGGGAAGTGGTGCTCCGTGCACACTATCGCACAAGGCTCACGCTTCGTTGTTCTTCGCACGGCGTTCAAACGCCTTGATGTTGTTCAAATAATACACAGATTTCGGTACTGAGCGCCTTGCATTTCATCCTTTTATGCATCCCCTCTCTTTCAGCTTTTTTGAGCAAGCATTTTAATCAGCTATTTGAATAGCCTCTGAAGAATAGTTTTAAACTGTTGGATACCTCTGTTTTTGAAATAGAGACTGAAATCTCTATCTATTTCCTTTTCCCTCTATGATGTTGCGGGCGAGGGTGTTGGCGCAGACAAAGTCCCTGAGCTCCTTGCAGTCGGTGCCGAGAATGGTGTGGCGGTCACCCTGCCAGAGGATGCTGCCCTTGTGGAGGAAGGCTATCTTGTCCCCGATTTCAAGAATGGAGTTCATGTCGTGGGTGTTCACCACCGTCGTCATGTTGAATTCCTTGGTAAGGTCGCTGATGAGACGGTCAATGAGGATCGAGGTATATGGGTCAAGTCCGGAGTTCGGCTCGTCGCAGAAAAGATAGGACGGGTTCAGGGCTATGGCGCGCGCTATTCCCACCCTCTTCTGCATTCCACCGCTCAGTTCGTCGGGGAACTTGTCGTCAGAACCCACGACATTCACCCGTTCAAGGCAGTAGCGTGCGCGCTCGACCTTCTGCGCATGGCTCCAGTCCGTGAAGAACTCCATCGGGAACATCACGTTCTCCAGCACGGTCGCGAAATCGAATAGGGCGCTGTTCTGGAACAGGATTCCGATTTTCTGGTGCAGCGCCTTCCGTTCCTTATAACTCATTGAAGAAAGGGACTCGTCCCCATATTTTATGTCCCCGCTGTCGGGCGACATCAGTCCTATGAGGTTCTTGAGCAGCACGGTCTTTCCCGAACCGCTTGCGCCTATTATCATATTGCACTGTCCGGCCGCATATTCGACGTTTATGTCATTGAGTACGTTCACGCCGTCGAAGCTCTTGCAGAGATGTTCTACCTTTATCATATATTTTTCAGATTCATTGAGTTATGGATTCCCGCGGACCGATTTCCAACATTGCGGCTAATAGAGCATGAGCTGGGTGAGTATGAGGTCGAACATGAGAATGAGTATGCTGGAGACCACGATGCTGCGCGTGCTCGACTTGCCCACGCCGAGCGAGCCTCCCTTGGCGTAGTAGCCGTTAAAGGCAGCCACCGACGAGATTATGAAGCAGAACACCGCCATCTTGAAGCAGCTGTAAAAGACATAGTAGCCGTTGTAACAGTAGTGCAGCCCGGTCACATAGGAGGCCGTCGATATGATGCCTGTCGCCGCGACCACCACCCAGCCGCCCACAAGGCCGAGGCCGAGGCTCATCAGCATCAGGAAGGGGCTGAGAACCGTCGCGGAGACCAGTTTCGGAAGTACGAGGAAACCTGCGGAGTTCACGCCCATCATGTCCATGGCGTCAATCTGCTCCGTAATCCTCATGCTGCCGAGCTCGGAGGAGATGTTCGAGCCCATCTTGCCGGCGAGGATGAGCGCGACCATGGTGGAGCAGAACTCAAGGATGAGGCTCTCACGCACCATATAGCCGACATACATCTTGTCGATGAACGGGTTTTCGAGGTTCGACGCCGTCTGGATGACGAGCACTCCGCCTATGAACACCGAAATCACTCCGACGATGACGATTGACGAGAGTATGAGCTTGTCAGATTCAAGCACGAACTGCTTCCAGAACAGCCTCCATTTTTCGGGCCTTCGGAAGACCTGCTTGAGAAACAGGCAATAGCGTCCGACGTTTTCAAAAAATTTTCTTATCATCTTCTAATCGGGTTGCCCCCTCTTTGAGTTTTTTGTCCCTGAGTTTCTTGGTTTATGACAGGCGTCATCAGAACGGCGCGCCCAAAGACTCCGTTCCCCTTCAGTCTTCCCAGAAGACCGTGCGTGAAAAATCCGGATTTACGCGGATGTGCACCTTCAGAGTCTCCTCAGGAAGCAGTTCCTCGATGTTTTCCGGCCACTCCATCAGGCAGAGGCTGCCGCTGTAGAGATAGTCGTCCAGTCCTATGTCAATGGCCTCGGACGGCTTCGTTATGCGGTAGAAATCAAAGTGATAGACCGGCTCGCCGTCGGCGCTCACATACTCGTTGACAATGGTGAACGTCGGGGAGCAGACCGGGTCGGCAACTCCCAGCCGCCTGCATATAGCCGTGGTGAAGGTGGTCTTCCCCGCCCCCATGGGCGCATAGAAAGCAATCAGCCGCCGCTCCCCAATCTCTTTCAGAAACTCTCCCGCCGCCCTGTCAAGGTCAGCCGTATCCTTTATTGTAATGCTGTGTTCCATACTGCAAGTATCTGATTCTCCCCTGCGGACATCCTTCCGTCCGGCGCTGCAGGCCCCGGAGCCGCGAAGTCGCTTCCGATGTTCGGGGAGGCAAAATTAGTAAATTTATGCTGATAATTAAAATCACGCCGCCCCGCAGAATCTGAGGGCACAATAAAAAAAAGACGGAATCAAGGCTGGCGGGTCTTGTCGAGGAAGCGGAAGCCGGCGGCTTCACTGAGGTGCAGGACGGAGATGTCCGGGCTGCCTTCGAGGTCTGCTATGGTGCGGGCTATGCGGATGATTCTCATGCAGGCTCTCGCGGAGAGTCCCATCGACTCGACGGTGCGGCGCAGGAAGTCGCGGCAGCCCCCGTCCAGAGGACAGTACTTGCCGATGAGGCGGTTGTTCATCATCGCGTTGGTGTAAATTCCGTCGCCGGAGAAGCGCTTCCGCTGGACTTCCCTTGCCCTGACCACCCGTTCACGCACCTGTGCGCTGCTCTCGCACTCGGTCGGTGCCGTAAGCTTGGAGGCATCGACCGAGTGCATCCAGAGCTGGATGTCTATGCGGTCCATCATCGGGCCGGAGAGACGCGTGAGGTAGTTCAGCCTCTGACCTGTGGTGCAGCGGCAGCGGTCGCCCTCGCCGTAGTAGCCGCAGGGGCAGGGATTTGCCGCCGCCACAAGCATGAACGAGGCCGGATAGGTGACCTTGCCGCGGAGCCGTGACACGGTGATTTTCCCGTCTTCCATCGGGCCGCGCAGAGCCTCCACGACCCTCTTGGGAGCCTCGCAGAACTCGTCGATGAACAGCACGCCGTTGTGCGCGAGGGAAATCTCCCCGGGCAGGATGCTGTCCGAGCCGCCGCCTATGAGGGCGGGGATTGACGCACTGTAGTGCGGCGCCCTGAAGGGGCGCACGGTCATCAGTCCCTGATGACCGTAAATCCCCGCCACCGAGTAAATCTTGCTGGTCTCAAGCGACTCCTCCCGCGACATCGGCGGCAAGATTCCGGCAAGAGCCTTTGCCAGAGAGGACTTTCCCGAGCCCGGAGGGCCGACCATAATCACGTTATGCCCTCCCGCTGCGGCAATCTCAATTCCGCGCTTCGCCCCCTCCTGCCCGATGATGTGGGCGAAGTCCACGGACGCCCCCTCAGAAGCGGCATCGCCGTTCTCGCGGGACGGAATCCTGTTCCTGACCAGCAGGTCGGAGATGTCCTCCCTGCCGGCGATGACCCGCAGCACCTCCCGGAGGTCGCGGACCCCATAGACGGTTCCGGAGTAATAGTCAGCCGTGTCCGAGGCGGACTCAAGCGGAAGGATGCAGCCTCTGCGACCCTCGGCTACGCTCAGCTCGGCCACCGGAAGGGCGCCGGGAACAGGACGCACGGTCCCGTCAAGCCCGAGCTCGCCCATAATCAGGTAGTCCCCGATCGAGCCATGCTCCACCTGCCCGGACGCGGCAAGAATGCCCACGGCAATCGGCACGTCGTAGCCGCTCCCGTTCTTGTGTATGTCCGCAGGAGCAAGGTTTATGACGATGCGTTTGCCCGGAATCCTGAACCCGAGCGACTGCAGGGCCGTGACCGTGCGAAGCAGGCTTTCCTTCACGGCCGCATCCGCAAGCCCGACCAGATGGATGCCTATCCCCGATGAAATGTCAACCTCAACCGTGACATGAACCGCCTGCACCCCTATGCATTTGGCGCTGTGAATGTTAATCAGCATAATTCGCGTTTTAAAGATTACTGGCGTCTTAGAAGCTGTTTGAATTTTTCGTTCAGTTATTTTGAGATGTATTTTTGAGTCATATTTTTCTGTTTTGAGAGGAGATCGCCCTCCTCTTTGGCAGTCTCACGATAGACACCCGTGACTATGCCCCTGAACCCGAGGCTGTCAATGTCCCCGTCGTCCCAGAGGATGGCGCGGCCGCCTCCCGTCCTCGACGTCATCCCTATCAGAATCCCGTCCCCGTCGGCGCACAGGGCGTCGCCGCTCATCACCGTGTAGCCCTCCGGAAGGGTATCGCGGACAGAACCGCTGCAGAGTATGTCCCGCAGGCGGCCGCCCATTGACTTTCTGACGCCTACGACGGAGTCCGCGACATGACGGAAACCGACAGGGATGTCATCCGAAAGCCACGAACCGCAGATGTTCTTTCCGGAACACACTATATAATGCGGCTTTCCTCGGGAAGGCAAGCAGGGGCATACGGCCAGCATCGGTTCAGTGTTGCTGAGCACGGTTCCGCCGGAGACACTGAACAGGAACTGTCTGGAAAGAGGCGTGAACGAGCCGTCGCCGCAGTTCACTATCCCGACCGAGGACCGTTCAGACCCGCCCTGCCTTCGGCACAGGACAGCAATCCCGGCAGGCTTCGTGCGTCCGGGCCCCGGCCTGACACGAGATGTTCCCCGGCGCGGAAAAGCCAGTCCATAGACCTCTGTCACATCTGAGGGAAACTCGATTTTGACATTTTCGGAACCCGTCACGGCATAATACTGCAGTATGTAGCCGGCCGTGGAATTGACCCGCGTCCTGTAAAAGAAACGCAGTTTCCCCGACGGCGACAGACCCGCGTTCTGAAACACCGTACCCGCCATCCCGAGAAAAACCGGAAGCCCGTCGGAACGGGAAGAGAAGCCCTGCCCGTCACGCGACTCGCCGAGGGTGAGGACATGGCCGCCGCTCTCGGCGAGAAAGACAATCCGTTCACGGCCGGCGTAGCGGAACAGTTCCCTGCCGTCCCTGGAAATGACGGTTTCACTGTCCGTGCAGAAATCCGTGTAGAGATGCCCGCCTGCATAGCGGTGCATATCAATGTCTTCCGACACGGATGCGCCCTCGCTTACCGGTATGCTCAGCACCTTCTCCCCGTCACTGAACACGACGAGCGACGGGGAGGCGGAACAGGAAGGATTCCAGGCGTTCCAGTCATAGCCTTCAGGGTACTCGACGCCTGTCACCACAGTCATGGCGCGGGTATTGTCGGCATCTTCGATGTAGTCCGGAACAGGCGGCTGCGGAACGACCTCCCCCAGCTCGCGAAGCCCGCAGGAGGCCACTGCAAGAATCATCATGACACAGCCGGCGACCACTCTTTCCGGCCTGCCCGCATCCTCGTTTCGTCCGGTTTTTCCAGCATTCTCAATTCCCTTCATTGCATTCCGTTTTATGTTTCTATATCGGCACGTCGCAAGTCGCGACATCCCGGTGCAAAGGAAAGAAAAGGAAGAGTCAACGGCAAAAAAGTGGCGTAGCATAAGGACGTTTCGCCACAGTTTTCTCTTTTTATATATTTTTTCTTTTTTTACGGATTTCTATACGGCCGATGAAGAAAAACCCTCCGGAGGCGGACGAAAGGCCGTTTTTCAATCTTTTTTAGAACTCGCAATCTATATCTCGGAGATATGGAACACAGACGGGCCGCTTCCTGACATCGCGGCATAGACGCATCCTCGGGCATAGCAGGACTCTATCGTCTCGCTGACAAGCGGATGCGCGGCGGTGATTACGGGTTCAAAGTCGTTCTTCACCAGCCCCCGCCACAAGGTGATGTCACGCGAGAGGGCATCCCGAAGGGAAATCGGAGGCATCGCAGGGACGATGCTGCGGTAGGCCTGCGCCGTGGAAATCTTGAGATGCGAGTCAAGGGCAATCACACCGAGCCTGTATCGTGCCGCAGCCCCGCCCGGAAACTGACTTTCCGGCAAGGCGGAGGATGCGGAGGAATCGCGGCAGGAAACCGCCGCTCCGCTGAAATCAATGCCGGAAAGGGGGAAATCCGTCAGCACCTCGCCCCTCCCCTCGCCAAGCATCGGGCGGTTGTAGATGAAGAAAGGGCAGTCGCTGCCGAGTTCTGCGGCAAGGGATGCGAGAGCCTTCTCAGAAAGCCCGGCGGAGAACATCTCGTTCAGCATCTTCAGCGTGAACGCGCCGTCGGACGAGCCTCCGCCAAGCCCGCCGCCGACAGGATTGCGCTTTTCCAAAGAAATGGACACGGGAGGAATGCCGAAACGGCCGTTCATCAGTCTCCACGCCTTCGCGCACAGGTCGGACATGGGATTCCAGTCCGGGACTCCGGGCTTGGAAGAAGTAATTTCAATCGAAAATGAATCGGCCGGAACTATCTCGAGGACATCCGTCATGCCGAAATAGGGAACGAACAGCGTCTCGATGTCGTGATAGCCGTCCGGACGGGCGCGAAGCACGTTCAGACCGACATTGACCTTGACATTGGGGTAAGTTATCATCGGTGCGGCGGTTCAGGTTCTGCTACAGTGGGTTCTACTACAGTGCAAGGGCCTCTGTCATAGGGCGGTTTCTCTTATCGCGGCCTCGACTTCAGACTTCAGCCTCTCCCGCTCATCTCCGTCAGGGACGATGTCGAACACGGGGGACACGAACGAAATCATCTGGAGGAAGCGCGCCTCCTCAAGGGAAATTCCACGCGAGCGCATATAGAACTGCTCGTCCTCGTTAAGCTTGCCGATTGTGGCCCCATGGGAGCATTTCACGTCGTCGGCATAGATTTCAAGCTGCGGCTTCGTGTTCACCCGCGCCGTCTCGGAGAGCAGCAGATTGTGGTTCGCCTGATAGGCCTCTGTCTTCTGCGCGTCCTGAGCCACGACTATGCGGCCGTAGAAATCCGCCCGTGCGGAGCCTCCGACAAGATTCTTGAAAAGCTGGGAGGAGGAGCATCCGGGGACATTGTGCCTGAGCTCGACATGAACGCCGACACGCTCCTCGAAAGACGACACTCCCACCCCGTTGAGAGCGAACCTCGCCCCCTCGCCGTTCAGCTCCACCCGGAGGCTGATTTCCGCGCTGACACCCGGCAGGGCTACAAGGAGGAGCGAAAGCTCCTCGTCACGCCCGAGCACAATCGACTCCGGAACGGAATCCCGGCCGACAAAATATGTCCTAAAGCCTGTCATATCCGTTCTCCTCAATGAAATCCACAAGTTCACGCCCGGCGGTCCTGACGATGCGGCCGTCCTTCAGGACATGGACGACGTCCGGCACGATGTATTCCAGAAGTCGCTGATAGTGAGTGATTATGATTGAAGCCTTCTCCGGCGTGTGGAGGGCGTTCACGCCGTTGGCCACAATCCGCAGCGCATCCACGTCCAGTCCGCTGTCGGTCTCGTCCAGAATGGAGAGCGTCGGGTCGAGCATCGCCATCTGAAAGATTTCGTTGCGCTTCTTCTCGCCTCCGGAGAACCCGACATTCACTTCCCTCTTCGCAAATTCGGGCTTCATCTGCACGAAGGCCATCTTCTCGCGGAGCAGCCCGAGGAACTCGCCGGCCTTCATCGGCTCAAGCCCCATGGCCTCGCGACGCGAGTTTACGGCAGTTTTCATGAAATTGGTGATGCTCACTCCCGGAATTTCCACCGGATACTGGAACGACATGAATATTCCCGCCCACGAGCGTTCCTCCGGCGACATTGCAAGCAGATTCTTTCCCATATACTCGATTGTACCTTCGGTTACCGTGTATTGCGGTTTCCCGGCGAGCACCGAACTGAGCGTGCTCTTTCCAGCCCCGTTCGGTCCCATGAAGGCGTGAATCTCTCCCTTGCGGATTTCGAGGTCTATGCCCTTGAGGATCTCCTTTCCTTCGATTCCGGCCCGCAGACCCTTTATTTTAAGTATGACATCAGACATATCTATTCATAAATATTTGATTCATATAATTTTATCTCCATTCACAGGAATATGCTTCAGTCCTCCGGCTCATGCGTTCCTGCGATAAAGCTTCATCCATGAGACGAGCGACACGATGCCGTTGATGAGGTAGAGGCAGCAGATAATCGGCATGAACACGTGCCCCACGGAAATGTGCAGGGCAAGCTGGGTTATGTTCACGAGCAGCCATGCGATCCAGCAGTCCCACTTCTTGAGGGCGGAAAGGAA
This sequence comes from Bacteroidales bacterium UBA6408, assembly GCA_002439805.1. Lineage (GTDB taxonomy): Bacteria > Bacteroidota > Bacteroidia > Bacteroidales > UBA932 > Cryptobacteroides. Next base: position 33,941 of record DJPQ01000059.1, on the reverse strand, counting down.
CTGCGCCACGAGTATCAGCACCGTCACGCAGGCGTCCAGATACGGAACCGGGTCGGCGGGGAACTTCCCCGGAGCCCAGACCGTCCCGAGCTGATGCAGCAGCCAGCCCCAGACGCCGGCGAGAACAAGCACGGAAACTATTGCGGCAGCCCTCTGCGGCCATGTCAGCATCGAGACTTTCAGCTCGCCGGCTCCCTCGGAGGACCGCTCCCCTGCCTTGGGATGCGTCCACCTCCAGTGACCGAGGACATTGATTCCCAGCGAGACGGGCTGAAGAATCAGGGATGCGTAGAGGTGCTTGTTCCAGAACATGAGAAACAGCGCGGCCGTGTAGAGATAGCCGACCCAGAAGTTGTACTTGCTGTTCCGGCCGGCGAGGAAGACGCAGGCCAGCCCCAGCACCGAGGTGATGAGGTCAATCAGCAGCACCGGCCGGTCGCCGCCTATTGTGAAAAGCGTATAATTTATAAAGTCCATCATCCTATATATAAAATCCCCCTCCCGTCCCCCTTTTGTGGGGGATAACCGTCATCACCCCACCGACCCCTCCAAAGACACTGACAGGAGCTTCTGAGCCTCGACGGCGAACTCCATCGGCAGCTTGGCGAGAACCTCCTTTGCATATCCGTTAACGATAAGCCCGACTGCGTCCTCCTGCCCGATGCCCCTCTGGTTGCAGTAGAAGAGCTGATCCTCGCTGATTTTCGAGGTCGTCGCCTCGTGCTCCACAACGGCCGTCGGGTTGGAGCTCTGAATGTCGGGGAAGGTGTGCGCACCGCAGCGCGAACCTATCAGAAGGCTGTCGCACTGGGAGTAGTTCCTCGCGTTGTCCGCCCCGGGAAGCATCTTGACGAGTCCCCGGTAGCTGTTCTGGCTGTGCCCGGCGGAGATGCCCTTGCTCACGATGCGGCTGCGCGTGTTGCGCCCTATGTGTATCATCTTTGTTCCGGTGTCCGCCTGCTGGAAATTGTTCGTGACGGCGACGGAGTAGAACTCCGACGAGGAGTTGTCCCCCTTCAGGATCGTGGAGGGGTATTTCCACGTGATTGCGGAGCCTGTCTCGACCTGAGTCCAGGACAGGTGGCTTCCGCTCCCCTTGCATATCCCTCTCTTTGTCACGAAGTTGAATATTCCCCCGCGTCCCTCGGCATCGCCCGGATACCAGTTCTGGACAGTGGAATACTTCACGTCCGCGTCCTTCTCGACGATGATTTCCACCACCGCCGCGTGCAGCTGGTGCTCGTCGCGCATCGGGGCGGTGCAGCCCTCCATATAGCTGACATACGAGCCCTCGTCGGCGACGATGAGCGTACGCTCGAACTGTCCCGTACCCTTCGCGTTGATGCGGAAATAGCTGGAGAGCTCCATCGGGCAGCGCACACCTTTCGGAATGTAGCAGAAGGAGCCATCGCTGAATACGGCGGAGTTGAGCGCCGCGTAGAAATTGTCCCCGGAAGGAACGACCGCGGCGAGATATTTCCGGACGAGTTCCGGATGTTCGCGCACGGCCTCCGAGAACGAGCAGAAGATGATTCCCTTCTCCTGGAGTGCAGCACGGAAGGTCGTCTTCACCGAGACCGAGTCAAAGACCGCATCGACGGCCACGCCCGCGAGGGTTTCCCGCTCGTGGAGAGGTATTCCCAGCTTGTCGAAAGTCTTTTCGAGCTCGGGGTCAATCTCCTTAGGACGGTCGCTGTCCTTCTTCGGCGCGGCATAGTATATAATGTCCTGAAAGTCAATCTCGGGGATGTTCAGATGCCCCCATTTCGGCGGCGTCATCCCCTGCCATTTGCGGAAGGCGTCGAGACGGAAGTCCAGCAGCCACCGAGGCTCCTCCTTCTTCGCGGAAATAAGGCGTATGATGTCCTCGTTCAGGCCCTTGGGGATGAACTCCTGCTCAAGATCCGTCACGAAGCCGTGTTCATATTCCTTCCCGGCGATGTCTTCGATTATATTTCTCTCTTCTGTATTCCTTTCGTCCATATTTCTTCATCCTCATATTTCCGCGCTCCCGACACCTCCGGCATCGGGCCGCGAAAACATATAATCCGCAAAATTACGAAAATTTCGACACGCATAAAAATGTCTATTTCGCATTTTCAGGTTTCGACGCATTCATTCTTCGACAATATTTTGTAATTTTGCAATTTGTTTGAATGTTTTTAATTTATTTTAAAATATGCCACATTTTTCTCTCCCAAAGGACGGCGGTCTGATTCCGGACAGCATTCCTGACGACATTCTCCACAGCTACGAAAAGATTCCCACGGAAATCTTCTCCGAGCCAGCCGACGCGAGCAAGGCCGTAGCGGAACTCATTGTCGATGCGATAAAGGCCAACGGCGGAAAGCTACGGCTCGGGCTCAGCACCGGTTCGTCACCGAGAACCCTCTACCAGATTCTTGCGGACAAATATGCCAAGGGGCTAGTCTCATTCAAGGACGTGGAACTTTTCAGCATCGACGAGTACTATCCGTGCAACGGAATCGAAAAGACCAGCCGCAACGCCTGCCTCCACGAGGAACTGATCAACCTTGTGGATTTTCAGGAAACGAACCTTCATTTTCCGGACGGGACGGCGAGCAGGTCGGAGGTCAGCGCGTACTGCGCGGAATATGACAGGCTCGCCAGGAACCTCGACCTTCTCGTGATGGGAATCGGGGAACTCGGGCAGATAGGCTTCAATGAGGCGGGCTCGTCCGACAAGAGCCGCACACGGGTTGTGGTTCTCGGCTACAGGTCACGCAACCGTCAGGCGAAGAACTTCAAGGGCAACGTCGACCTCACTCCTAAGGCCGCCATAACGATGGGCATAGGCACGATGCTCTCCGCGAAGAAAATAGTGCTCATGGCATGGGGAGAGGACAAGGCCGCGGCCGTTCAGAAGGTGGTCGAGGGAGAAATGACGACGGAATATCCGGCGTCCCTGCTCCAGCAGCATGACAACGTGACGTTCTACACCGACGAAAACTCTTCGGCGAACCTCACGCGCTTCGTCGCCCCTTGGCTCATAGGCCCGTGCGAGTGGACTCCGAAATTCATCAGGAAAGCGGTCGTATGGCTCTGCGGACAGGTTCACAAGCCTATCCTCAAGCTCACGCACAAGGACTATCTCGACAATTCCCTCGGCGAGCTCCTCGAGCTCAAGGGACCTTTCGACAAGATTAACATAGACGTGTTCAACGACCTCCAGCACACGATTACGGGTTGGCCGGGCGGAAAGCCGAACGCGGACGACAGCACAAGGCCGGTTCCGTCAAAGCCGTTCCCTAAAAAAGTCATAATCTTCTCGCCGCATCCGGACGACGACGTGATTTCGATGGGCGGAACGTTCATCCGCCTCGTGCAGCAGGGACATGATGTGCACGTGGCCTACGAAACCTCAGGAAATGTCGCTGTGCATGACGACGTGGTCCTTCAGCACATGGACGCGATCCACGAACTCGGATACGGAGACGACTTCGACAAGGTGAAGGCAATCATCGCCACCAAGCGTCCCGGAGAGCCTGAGCCTCGCGAACTCCTGGACATCAAGGCGGCGATCCGCCGTTCCGAGGCGCGAGCGGCAGTGCGCTCTTTCGGTCTGAACGCCGACACCAACGCGCACTTCCTCAACCTCCCGTTCTATGAGACGGGCGGAATAAAGAAGGGCGAGAGGACGCAGAAGGACATCGACATCATACTTGACCTTCTCCACAAGGTAAAGCCCGACCAGATTTATGTCGCGGGCGACCTCGCCGACCCGCACGGCACGCACAGGGTGTGCACGGAGGCGGTGCTTGAGGCGCTGCGCCAGTGCGAGGGCGAGGAGTGGCTCGCTCACTGCCATGTATGGCTCTACAGGGGCGCATGGATGGAGTGGGAACTCGGCCGCGTGGATATGGCGGTTCCGCTCAGCCCGGACGAGCTCATCATGAAGAGGCACGCGATTTACAGGCACCTCAGCCAGAAGGACATCGTGCCGTTTCCGGGAGAGGACAGCAGGGAGTTCTGGCAGCGGGCCGAGGAGCGGACGCAGAACACGGCCCGGCTTTATGACGAGATGGGTATGGCCGAATATCAGGCCATTGAAGTATTTGTGAAACTGTTTTGATGTTTTGACCGCCAAAGGAGCGGATTGCTGCGTTGCACGCCTTGCCAAAATCCTCACAACCAACAGGTTGCTGCGGTTTTGCCTTCACCGTGTGCCTTGCACTCCATCTCCTTATGCGGCCAAAACTCTCAGCGGCTTGCTGAAATTGAATTG
>DJPQ01000059.1:5192-29600 GCA_002439805.1 Bacteroidales bacterium UBA6408 | reverse complement strand
ACGGATGCGCAGGGGGCTGTTTGGGCTGCACGGCACATCGTTTCGCGGATAAAGGCCAAGGCTGCGGTGACGGACAAGCCGTTTGTACTGGGACTGCCTACGGGCTCAACCCCGCTCGGGACTTATAAGGAACTTATCCGCATGAACAAGGCGGGCGAGGTTTCGTTCAGAAATGTGATTACGTTCAACATGGACGAGTATGTCGGTCTGCCGGAGTCCCACCCGGAGAGCTACCACAGCTTCATGGCGCACAATTTCTTCGACCACGTCGACGTGCCTAAGGAGAACATCAACATCCTCAACGGCAACGCGGCCGACCTTGAGGCCGAGTGCGCGTCCTACGAGGAGCGGATAAAGGCCGCAGGCGGAATCGACCTCTTCATGGGCGGAGTCGGTGAGGACGGCCACCTCGCGTTCAACGAGCCGTTCTCCTCGCTCGTCTCACGCACCCGCGTGAAGACACTCACCTACGACACGAGGGTCGTCAATGCGAGATTTTTCGACGGCGACATGAACAAGGTTCCGGCACTTGCCCTCACGGTAGGCGTAGGCACGGTCATGGACTCGAAGGAAGTTCTCGTGCTCGCGTTCGGGCACAAGAAGGCACGCGCCGTCCAGCAGGCCATCGAGGGGGCATATTCCCACACCTGCACCCTCTCGGCACTCCAGAACCACCGCCACGGCATCATCGTCTGCGACGAGCTCGCCGCCGGCTGCCTGATGCTGGATACCTATAAGTACTTTAAGGACATCGAACGAGACAACTTGTGACGTGTCTTTGAGCGGTCTGCGGCGTTGGGCAGCTTGATGAAATGCTCACAACCATAAGGTTGCTGCGCTTTCATCTTCACTGCCCGCCTTGCATCCCATCTCAAATACACGCCACAAGTCTCAGACATTCCTTTTGAATGCGGTCTGCCGCGTTGGACGGACTGATAAAATTTCAAGAACCGAGGAATCTTCGTGCCGGATCAGAGCACAAAGGTTCCTCGCTTTTGTTGCACACATTTGTAAAAAAATCTATACGATCTAAAGAAAAAGAAAAATTTAGGATTTCTTTTTTTAGGTTTGACAATGCTCCCGATTTTTTTCCGAACATTGCACTTGGTTTTCAGGTTGTTGAAAGCCTTATTAAATGTACCCTTATGGAAGAAAACGCACATGCAGAGTCCGACTTGCTCGGCTCGATTGACGACCTTAGCAATTTCGATGAAATTGAAGAAAGGATTATTGGCAGCACAATATTCGCTGACCCTCTCTCGGATGCCGGATTCAAGACAATATTCACATGCCGTGACAATGAAAGCCTGCTTGTAGAACTGGTCAACGTGATGCTCCAAGGGGAGAGGACGGTTAAGAGCATAAAGCTCAAACCGACGGAATTTGTGGCAGGAAGCGCTGGAGGGAAAAAGTCAATAGTAGACTTGTGCGCCGTAGACGACAAGGGAATTACATTCGACCTGGAGGTGCAGAGATGCAGCGAGGATGACCTTTTCAAAAGGTTTATGGGATATGCGAGCAGAATCTACTACGAAAACATGAGACGCGGAGGCGAAAGCGGCGACTTCAAGCCGGTCTATGTCATCGTGCTGCTCTCTGGAGAACCGAAAGCCGAAGACGGGCTCCCATACGCACGAAGGCTATACTCATTTTACACAATGACAGAAAAATACACTCAAGAGGTTGCACCGGCGACAATTTGCATTATATTTGCAGCGTTGGCGCATTTTGACAAGACACCGGAAGAATGTGTGACCAACCTTGACCGCTGGTGCTATATGTTCAGAAACATCGGGCAAATGGGAGAAATCCCGAGATGGGTAAAAGACAAGATGATGTTAAAACTGTTCAAGGCAGCCAAGGTAGCCAACTTCAGCAGGGAACAGAAACAATTATATGTAAGAATTATGATGGAAGATTTCAGAACCAAGGGGATGCTCAAGGCAGCCAGGAGAGAAGGGGTTGATGAGGGAATGAATATTGCCCTTAAAAAGACAGCCATCAATATGCTCAAGCAAGGACTTTCTGCTGACATCGTAGCATCTTGCACCGGATTAAGTCCCCAAACCATCGCCAATCTACAATCCTAAACCTGTGCTTCACCACGATCACGGAATGGGTGAAGGACAATTGATGCTGAAGCTGGCCACAGCGGGCAAGGTAGCCAACTTCAGCAGGGAACAGTTTGCAGGCTTAAAGAAAACACCTCATTAAATTCAGCCACCGATAGTTCATAATCCATTGGCTTTTATGTATTTAGCAAAAATGTCGGTTCTAACCGACACTTTTTGAAGAAAAATGCAGTTTCCGACCGACATTCTGAGTATCAACTTGAATGTCAGCTCATTTTGTTGTGAGTTCGACGAGGCGGTCGAGGAGTGGCTGGCGTGCTTCAGGAGCAACGGAGAGAAGGGTGTGGAGGCCGTCGGCTGAGGGAGTGAAGGTCGAGACGCCTTCGGAATCTATCGTGACGGTGCCGGTGGCTTGGCCGGTGAAATATTTGGAGCCTTCAACAGCATAGAGAACCGAGGTGAGATCCCAGGTCGGGCGGTTGTATGGCATCGGGAGATAGAGCTTGTAGGCCTCAACGACAGGGTTCGGAGCGTCATAGCCGAGATTGGACTCGATTAACGAGGCCGGATAGCAAATTTCCCAGCCGAGCTCGAACGGAGAGACGGCGACCGGAACCGGACATTCGGCAAAGAACTTCCGTGCGGACGGGATGTCTCTCACCACATTGTATTCAGGAAACTTGTCCTGCCCCTCTTCACGGAAATTGCCCGCCATCACGGAAATGAGCTTCACCTTATTTGAGAGCAATTCGCGCCCGTCCAGCGGAGAAATGTCATCCGCAGGAGAAACAAGAAGAGCCGCGAGGTTGGTCGAGAAGCCGGTAGAAATGATTGTAACCGAGTGGTCAGGCTGCCCCGCAAGCAGCTGCCGATAGAGGCTCACTGCGGTCGGGAGAGACGAATAATCCTCCACGCTCCGAGGAAAGTCAAATCTCGACACCACTGCCTCAACGAAGTTCTGCCCGTCCGCATTGCGTCCGTCCGCACTCGAATCCGCCGGTCTTTCCGCAACGGCAATCGGAACGCCGCCATACCCATAATAAGTGTCCACCATGTCTATATACTCGGCGGAAGTCGGCTCGTTCTTGTTAATCATAACCCCAAGAAGCTTGACGCGTCCCTCGTCGGCATAGCGATGGAGCATGGCGAGCGCGAGGGCATCGTCGACATCATTTCCCATGTCCGTGTCAAAGATTACGGCCTGTGGCCGAGAGGCAGAGCAGGAAAGCACCGTCAAGGAGACAAGTGCCATAACAATCATTTTTTTCATTTAATTTGATTTAAGACAATATTCTATCTGAGGCGGCTTGAGTTCCTTTCATTTCTATTCCGCAAATATACCTCACAATTATCTTCATTACAACCCAATGTGGGGCTTTATTCCAGACACAGCAATAAATCCCTGCGCAAGCGCTTGTGCACATCGAGAAATCACCTGACATCTACAGTCACGCTCTCCCCTCCGCAGTACCACGCCTTGACACGCGCTCGGGCATTTCCACCGACCCGCACCGGTTCAGTCCAGACGGGGGACAGCATGGTCGGTTCAGTGCCGTCCAAAGTGTAGCGGACCGTCATTCCAGGATATGGAGTGTTCGTCATGAGCAGCCCGTCGCTGACGATGGCTCCGGGAGGCGCAATTCTTGAACTTACGCCGCGTGACGTCAGATAAGGAAGTTCCTTCACGCCTATCTTAAGGTTGAAATCCGCACAGGCCGAATCATACAGAGAGTTTTCCTTGCCGCCCCATTCCGGACAGGCATTCCATCCGCGCTCCACAACGCCGAGAATCTTGGGAAAAAGGTAGTACTCCACCATCCCCGAATTCCTGATGGTTTCCGCCCACAGCGCCCCTTCGACACCGATTATGTTTTCCGGGGCGGCAAGCCCGGGCTTCCCTTCGGCAGCCTTCGTGAAGTCATTCGAAAGGCCGTTCTGGTCTGTCCTGGCGGAGCTGTAATTATTGAAAGGCTGACAGGCAAAACCCGAGAACTCATCCACGGTTCCTCCCCACAGAGCACCCGGTTCCCGGTCATTGGCCGCATAATACATATCCAGATAGAAATTCCGGACATTGGTGAGCACTACGGGATAGCCCCTGTTCGCAAATTCGTATGCCAGAGAATCACGGTCACCCAAGGTGTCCCAAGTATTTATGTATGCGACCCGCGGAGAGACCTCCCTGTCATATTCCTCGCTTCTTCCGAGGGCAACTTCCTGCCATCCGGCAATCTTCAGCCCATGTCCGGCAAGAATGCCGGCCATCCTTCTGACAAACCATGCATGAATCTCGTGACCATTCGAAAGCCCCTCTTTCTCCATCAGACGCCGAATTTTCGGAGAAGCCATCCACACCCCGTGGGAGACCTCGTCGCCTCCTATGTGGACAGTCCGCAGCGGCACTCCGGCATCGTCATACATCTTCTGTATTTCCCCGATGACCTTGTCCCAGAACCTATAGACACCTTCCTCGGCGACACATACGGCATTGTCGCCCCAGCCCTGTACGGAAACGCTGCCGGAAGGCTGCCCGGAGTCGTCCCAAAGTCTGTATTCAAAGCTATCGGAATGGCTGCGCGATGCACGGTATTTCATTGCCATAATGGCAGCGCGGGAATGCCCCGGCATCTCAAGCTCGGGAACGACACTGACACCCCTCGCGTCGGCATACTCAAGCATGGACACGAACTGTTCCCTCGTCAGGTGACCGTTGGCCGATGTCGTAAAGTCGTCAGGGCTGCCGGTGCCGGTGTAGGACTGCACCAGGAAACCGGACTCCAGTTCATTGTCCGTGCAGCCTCTGCGGGAGGCCATCTCCGTCAGTTCCGGAAGTCCCGGAATCTCAAGCCGCCAGGCCTCGTCGTCATTGAAGTGATACTGGAGGACATTTATCTTATATTCCGCAAGTATGTCTATCAGTTTCAGCACCTTTTCGTGAGGGATATAGTTTCTGGCGATGTCAAGCATGAAGCCGCGGTGATGCAGCTCCGGCCAGTCCTCAATGTCGGTGCACGGAAGAAAGACGGGAAGGCCATGCCACGAAGGGAGTTCGCGCTTCAGAATCGAGACGAGCGTCTTTGCCCCGTTCATCGCGCCAGTCTCAGACTGACCGACAATCTCTACGCCCGACCTGCGGACACTTAGCCGATAATACTCGTAATTGTCGTTTGTGGCCGGCTCCACGGACAGGCTTATCGTGAAACCGGCTTTCTGAGAGCAGGTCATTCCAGCCTCCGGAAGCTTCATCTTCATGTAGGCGGCAGCCTTGGCCGCGTCCGGAGAAAATTTCAGAGACACTTCCGCAGGAATCATAGCCGAGCCGCGTCTTGCCACGACTGACTTCAGGGATGGAATCATGTCATAGCAGTGAGTCGGATTCGCGGATGCAAATGCCTCGTTGCGACTATAAAGGAATGTTCCGTCGGCATAGTCACGGCGTGACGCGATTCCGGGAAGCAGTCCGGACGGGGGAAGCAGCGAAATGGCGACCGGAAGAGACTCGCCGCCTGGAGTCATTAGGAAGTGCCCGCCGGAAGGGCTGTTGTAGAGAGTCTGGGCAAAGGTCTCATCCGAATGCAGCCTGACCCTGCATGACTCTCCGGGAGACAGCATACCTCGGCCGCTTTCCGGGCGCAGTTCCCAATACTTGAGGTCACCCTCAAGAACAGGGGATGCAGTGAATCCGCTGCCCGAATCCGCAGTGAAGCGCGTCCACATGACATTGAACCTGAAAGACCACTCCGAGCCTATTTCGGAATCCCCGTTGTTGGTAAATTCAAAAACCGAATAGTATCCGCCTTCAGGGCAGGACTCCGCTCTCCATGTCACGTCAATCGGAGTTCTCCCAACAGCAAGCGAAATCGCGGACAAAAGAAAGGCCGCGACAGTCACGGCCCTTCTCAACATCATGGACAGACTACTCATACAATGTTCCTATGAATGTCCTTGCGTCCGAATCATGCTTTCCGTCACTGCTGAAGCCGATGTTGTAGATGACTCCGGCACTCATTTGAAGGCTTCCGTCACAGACGGCCTCGCCATCCGGAACAAAACTGCCGTCGGCGCCGAAACTGCCGGTCTCAACCGTCCCTACGGTGCCTCCGGAAACGGTCAGTTCCGAGTCGGCGGTCGCGAAGGCAACGATATGGTCTCCCCTGTCAAGCGCGAAGCCGATAGCAGAGGAAGACGTCCGGAAGTCAATCACGGCTCCGGTAGTGCTGATTTTCTGAGACACTGACTCTTGAGGAGAGTCGTTCTTGATGTTGAACACCGCAAAGTTTTCCGCAGGAGTCGCGGCAATCTCGGCCGAAGCGCCTGTCAGCCCCTTGAGAACCATGCGCACGCTCTCCGTATGAACCTTGTCCGTCAAATCCTGAGTATATACCCCTTCCGAATCAAACGGCGGATCACCTGCCGCGGCGATGAACTTGCTTGTGGCAAGGTCATATATGTCATATCCTCCTCCAAGAGCAGACGCTGCCAACATGAGGCTCGGAGTGTTCGGATACGCGCCCCTGTTTTCGGCGACAAGCGGATAATTTCCCGCCATCGAAGCGTATGCCGCCGTCTCAGCAGCCACCTCATTGACCTTGTCCCTATACGGGTCGAAACTCACGAAATCTATCCCCTCAAGGGCAAAGACATCCCCGGGCGACGCGTTCGGTGCCTCCGGGAACGGGTTCACCCCATCGCCCTTAATCAGATTTGTCCTCGTCGCCACCTTGTATGAAGCCTCCTTCACGGCCTTTCCGACCGCGTCGAGCGCCTCGAGAGTCATCTTCCAGAGTTCTTCCTGCGTGACGGCAGTGCCATCGGCATGCTTGTACTCCTGTTCGGCAATCCTCCAGCGCGCCATTCCGTCCGGTTCGTTATGAACCTGGCAGGTAATGACCGGATGCTTCTCCCCGTTCCTGATGTCCCAGTCGCGGATGTGGTCGAACAGAATCCTCACGGCCTTAGTCTCCCTTTCGAGAATCCACGGGTCGTTGAGATAGAGTCCATAGACATATCCGTAGAGTCCGCGGAACGTCGCGTTGTAGTTACACTTCATCTTTTTCTCCGGAACGCTGAGGATATATCGTGGAACGAGATATGTGAACGAATCGCCTATCATGTTCGTGCTGAACCACAGGAGTTCGACCTTCAGGTCATATTTGTTCGCCAGCGACAGCATCGCGTCAATTGAGGAGAAGTCGTATTGTCCCTCTTCCGGTTCAAGGAATCTCCACGGATAGCTCAGCTGAACGGTGTTCACGCCAAGTTCCGCAGCCTTTGCATAGTAGGCCTCGATTTCATCCCAGCCGAGCTTGTCGCAGTTCCTGAAGACGTCAATCCTCAGCTGCGCACCATAGATTGCGAACGGACTGCCGTCGACCTCAAGATAAGTCTTTTCACCGGAGGTCACAAGGCGGCTGACGGTTATCGGTTCATGCTGCGGGACAATGACCATTTCCGTCCCCTTCCCCTCCTTGCTGCACGCGCAGGCCGAAAGGAAAAATCCCGCAAGAGCCGCAAGGGCGGCCATGTATTTTGCTTTTCTAATCATAGCGTTATCAATAAATCATTCATTTTCAAGCACATTGGCAACACACCTCACGGAGCAGGCCGTATTGTTCGACCCGTCGATGCTCCCGCCGAAATCCCATACCGTCTGGCTCGGAGTGAAGGAGACAATCCACCTGTCCCAGTTCTGGCCGGGGCGGGTTATGCTCGTAATCTGCGCGACCCAATCATTGAGCAGTTCGCCGGTTTCCGGATGCCTGAACCCGTAGCACGGGACGAATATGCATCCCTTCATGTCGTCTTTCGTAGCTGTTCTCACATTCTCGTTTCCGAGCATCGCACCGTCATGGCCGAAACCGGTTGAATTCCATCCGTTGAAATAGAATCCGCCCTTGTACAGAGCCCTTATCTCCTCTATTTCCGGGATGCGCCACCCTTCCGGACAAGGATTGTTCTCCTGTGCCCATGTGTCCGGACCTGAAAAATACCCGGTCGGATAGCCGCTCGGGGCAGGTCCCGTCGCAGGCCACGGTGTCTTTGAATTGTACTGGTACATGCACCCCGGCGCGTCTGGAGTCGCGGCGAATGTTCCCGGCTGATCGACGTTCGCATCCGCCCAGCGCAGACCACCGATGATGGTTCCGTAACCCTGAATGATTTCGAGATCCGCAGAAAGCACGTCAGTGGCCACGTGCACGGAGCCTGTCCTGTAGCCATACTGTCCATATTTCGCGGCGGCATCTGCCACCTCTATGGAGAGCGGGTTCTCCCCCTGTCCTCCGGTTCCCTGCACGATGCTTATCCAGTCGCCCTTGGTAACAGTTGCCGTCCATTCCTTGTTTGATGCGACAGTCACCTCGTACCTGCCTTCTGTCATCGCGACCTTCAGTTTTTCTGAGGACAGGCCTATGCCGTCCTTGGCAAGCTGCTCGATGTCAATGCTTTTCACAAGCCCCTGAGCGTCGACGACCACGGTGGCGTGCCTGTTGGAGAGCACACCCTTATATGGTTCGACAATCATCATCAGCACGCCGTCCCCGTTGAGCACCCTCGGAAGCAGCATGACCCAGTCCGAGTCGCTGCCCTCGGCGTACTCGACATGAGCGCGAAGGGAGGTATTGCACTTTACGGGAATGTTGAGCGTGACACCCTCGCAATCCACGGTCTCGCTCTCCGACGCCAATTCGAGGGACGGGGAGACATTTTTCTGGCATCCCGCTGCGGCCAGCGCAAGGAGCAGAAACATTGAAATATATCTTTTCATCCTATTTACAATTCTTTATTCAAGTTCGCACATTCGAGACTTGAGTTCTGTTATTTTGAACACTACTTTCTTTTTTCGGAGGACAGGCATCACTTCTCGGCGCCGGCTCCTGCCTGAAGAGGCCAGCCCGGATTCTGATAGAGCGGGGACTCAGCGACGGTGCCGTTGCCTGTAATCAGGAAATGCTGGATTGCAATCGGAGACAGATAGTGAGCCATCTTCCAGCTGTAGCCGTTGTAGGCACGGTTGTTTGCGGAAATGTGATAGGGAGCCAAGTACTTGCTGAAAGTCCGAGATGAAACCGTCTTGTTCTCGGTGAGCACTCCGAAGTCATCAAGGTTCACGTTTTCCCAGAGATTCATGCCGAGCACATGATACGGAGTCGCAATCATCTGATCCATCGAGCGCCACCGGTGCAGGTCAAGATCCCTGAACCCCTCCGCCATGAGTTCGCAGCGGCGCTCGCGCCTTATGTTGTAGAGGGTAGGATCTATGAGCCTGCCGGCGCTGTACGCGCCCCAGTCGGTCTCGGCCTCGATGTTCATGTCTGTCGCGGCAACGGTCGCCGCCCAGTCCTCGCTGACCCCGGCACGACGCCGGAGTGCCTTCCAGTAGCCGTCTGCCGTCAGATCCACCGCGCCGGTGAGTTCATAGGACGCCTCAATGTAGTTCAGGTAAGCCTCAGTGGCGCGGAACACAATGCTTCCGGTCGGATCCTGGAAGGAAGCATACTCACCGTTGAAGCCCTTGCCCTTGCGGAGGGTGTAGCCCGTCGTATATTTGAGGTTTGTCGTGCTGGAGGTGATGTCCGGCCACGGCTCGACCTTGACGCCCTCCGGACCGACTTTCTCCGTATGGAAATTGTTGTCCCCGGGACGCTTGAGAAATATTCCGAGGCGGGAGTCACGCCCTTCTGCAATCTTAAGCAGGTCGGAGTCTCCGGGATATCCGCTTCCGGAGGCATATATCGGCAGACCGTTGGCCATCAGGAAGGCATCCACCATGCTCTTGGTCGTGCCGCAGCCATTGTTCCCGCGGGAAGCGTAGCCATTGAGGCTGTGGACAATGCCGAGCCCTACATCATAGTGTCTCCAGAGCATGACTTCCGAAAAGTCCTGCATGTCGACAGAGGAGAACATATCATAGTACGGATTCGCAGGCTCGTCTGCCGTGTTCTGATATTTTCCAGTATTCGCCACCAGCTCGTAGGAGTCGGCAACAATCTTCGCCTCGGTCATCGCCTGCGTGAGGAACCAGCTGATTTCCTCGTCAATTCCGCCGAGAGGATACTGATAGTCAGCATTATAGAACTTGTCCTTGCCGGGCCAGCCGTCACCGTTAGGAACGAACGCCGTGCCCTTGAAGTATTTCAGCCAAGTACCCTCAAACAGGGCGACACGCGACTTGAGAAGACGGGCGCAGGACTTGTTGAGACGGTTCTTGTGCCCGTCCGGCGAAACGTCCTTCATCATTTCTGCCGCCTTGTCCAGATCCGACAATATGAATCTGGCGACCTCATTGCGCGGGGCACGCCTGCTGGCCTCCACAAGCGCCTGCATATTGTCGGGCAGGGTCTTCGTGACTATCGGAAAATCACCCACATAACGCAGATGATTGAAATATGCGTATGCCCTGAAGAAATACATTTCGCCGATATAATGACGCACATTGTCCTGATTTCCGGTGATTTCGCCAGCCTCAAACATCGGAAGGACATTGTCGAAGAACCAGTTGCAGAGGTATATGTCCGAGAAATAATACGCCCCTCCGGTCTGGTCGACCTTCCAATATCCCGGAGCATACATGTCGTTCGGCTGCACATAGGCCATATTGTCCGTGTTCTTGTCGGTCTCGAAAGTACCGTAGCCGTATTGTCCGTGAGTGGGAAGTTCCTGATAGCGGTCGGTCGCGTAGGACTCCACGCCGGCTTCGGTCGCGAGATATTGCTCCGGTGTGAGCGAAGACTCCGGCGACTTGTCAAGCAGGTTGCATGACACGGCCACAAGCAGGAAAACGACGGGAGCCTTTTTTCTTATATTGAATAATTCCATTTCAGTCTATGATTACAATGTGATACTTACTCCGAATGAATATGTCCTCGAAAGTGGATATACGTTTCCGAGATCCACGCCTCCGATTGTCTCCGGATCAAAGATTTTCGTCATCTTCGTGAAAGTAAGAAGATTCTCTCCCGAGAAATACACCCTCACTCCGGCGAGTTTCACGGCATTCACCCATTTCTTTGGAAGGCTGTAGCCAAGCTGGAGATTCTTCAGTCGCATATAGCTCGCGTCCTGAACCCAGCGGGTCTGCCTCTGACGGTTTTTGTCCGTACCCCAGACAGGTCTCGGATAATACGAGTCGAGATTGAGGCCGAGAGGGTGGTTCGGGTCATCGCGGAAATAGTCCTCATGTGCAGTGAGACCCATGGACTGCCACCTGTCCGAAGTCGCCCCGAAGAAGTAGCGGCTCGTCTGGATGTACTGCCGCTTGCCGACTCCCTGAAGAAAAATCCTGAGATCCAGCCCTTTCCATTCAAAGTTGAAATCGAATGCGAAGTTGTAGCGCGGGGTGGTGTTTCCTATGACCTTGAGGTCTCCATGGTTCTTGAGGGTATATTCGCCGCTGTCAATCTTTCCGTCGCCGTTGATGTCGGCATACATTATGTCGCCGGCCTTCCAGTCCGAGCCGAGATTGTCCTGACCGCCCTCCGGCATTGTGGCGAGATGGTACTCCATCTCCTCGTCGGTCCTGGCGATTCCGACGGTCTCATATCCCCAGAACTCGCCCCATTTCATGCCCTCGTAGTAGCTGCTGAGGGTTCCGGAGGGGTTGGAATACTTGGTTATCGTGCCCTGCGCGTCGGAGAGCAGGAATTTGGCGGAATAATTCAGACCGCAGCGGAGCCTGTCCTTCCACATTATCTCGAAATCAAATCCCTTAGTCCGGAGATTGGTGTTATTTGTCACAGGCACGTTCGTTCCGAGTATGGTCGGAAGTTCGTCAGCCGGTCCGACCATTCCGTCGGTGTCCCTCATGAACCAGTCAAAGGACATCGTGAGACGGTTCCCGAATGCGCCGAAATCCAGCCCGACATTAGTGGAGCGAATCCTCTCCCATGTCAGGGAACTGCTTATGAGCCCCGGCGCCCACGAGATGTTCGGCTTCTCGCCGTTGATGAGCCATTGCCCGGCCGAGAACGCATATCCCATTGTCTGATATGTAGGATACCACGAACTTGTGTTCTGGTTGCCGAGCGTTCCGTAGGAGGCGCGCAGCTTCAGGGTCGAGACATAGGCAGAAGCCGGGCGGAAGAAATCTTCCTTGGCGATGTTCCAGCCTGCGGACACGGAAGGGAACACGCCCCAGCGGCCTGTCCGGCGGAAACGGGAGCTGCCGTCGGTGCGAAGGTTGGCCTCGAACAGGTAGCGTTCCATGTAATTGTAGTTTATTCGTCCGAACACGCCCATGGTGGACCAGCCCGCATAGCCACCTCCGACTTCCGGAGCGACTTTCTTGCCGTTCTCGTCCAGTCCGCTGGCAGTGTCGATGGACGAAATCGACGGCACGACGACACCGTACTGACGGGCGTAGATGCTGCGGTAGCGGGCCTCCTCCGCCTGCACGCCGGCCATAACCTTGAAATAGTGACCGCTCTCGAACTGCATTTCGTAGTCGGTGTAGGCGTTGAGGTTGTAGTAGTCAGTCTTGGAGGAAGTCTCCGTCACGTTGTTTGCATACCACCTGTTGCCCACGGACACCCCATCTACCGCAGTCTGCTGGAACGTGCGCCAGTCCTGGTGGGCGTAGTCCTGCGTCATCTTCCAGTTTCCGTCCGCGATTATGCGCCAGCCCTTGAGCGGGGTGATGGTGATGCCGGCCTGAGTGGTGCTGACCGAAGTCTCGAAGCGCGACTGCCCGCCGTCCCGAAGACCGAGCGCGTGGTCATTGTAAAGATTTCCGTTCGGGTCATACAGCGGGCTGACAGGCCAGGACTGACGGCCTATCTCACGGAACCAGTCATCGTTCATGCGCGACGGTCTGTGATAGTTGTTGCGCACGAAACGGGAGTTGAACGAGACCTTCATCCACGGAGTGACCTGAGCCTCGAACTTGCCGAAAAGGTTCCACCTGTCTATCCCGTCGCCGCCATAGTTCATCTTTCCGTTGTCCTTCAAGTAATTGCCGGATACATAGTAATTCACCTTCGACGAGCCGCCGCTCACGCTGAGATTGTGCTCTTGAGAGAAGGTCACGTCCTTATAGAAAACCTTGTAGTAGTCGAGGTTGTCGTTGGCGAGTTCATAGCCGCTGCTCCATTTGACGCCGTCAGGAACAGTGTTGTAGGAAATGCGTCCGGCCATATAGTCCTGAATGCGCTGCATCTGCTCGGCGCCGACGACATCGCCCCATCCGGCGTTGTTCGACGCCTCGTTGAAATAGAGCGCCCATGTGTATGAATCCATTTCGGTGGGCATATTCACGGCCGTGTTGAAACGGAAGCTGTTGTTGTAGTTGATGACGGCATGCCCCTCCACACCCTGCTTGGTGGTAACGAGTATGACTCCGAAAGGGGCTCGGGAGCCGTAAATCGAAGACGCCGCGGCATCCTTGAGTACCGAGATATTGTCGATGTCCTGCGGGTTTATGGTGTTCAGATCCCCCTCCACGCCGTCTATGAGGACGAGGACGTCACCGCTTGACCCCTGCCCGATGGTAGTGAGTCCGCGGATGTTGATTGACGGGCGAGTGTCAAGCTGACCGTTCGTCTGGGTGATGGTGAGTCCGGGAACCTGTCCCTGAAGAGCCTGCACGGCGTTTGAAACCGGGACGGACTCTATCGCCTTGGCACTGACCGTGGCAACGGATCCCGTGAGATTCACCTTCTTTTGTGTGGCGAAGCCTACAACTACGGTCTCATCAAGGGAGACATGCTCCTCCACAAGGCTCACGTCAATTACGGAAATGTCCGGGGCGACGCCCTTTGCCTGCGTAACATAGCCCAGACAGTTGAAAACGAGTTCGTCGCCGTCGGCCGCCATGACTGACCAGAGGCCTTCAGAATCGGTAATGACTCCGGCCTTGCTTCCGGAGACATAGACCGCGACGCCCTCAAGCGGAGACGCCGTCACGGCATCCGTAACCTTTCCGGAAATTTTCCTGACATGGTCTCCGGATTTTTCCGCAGCGGGAGGTTCCTTGACGCCAAGCACAATCTGCTTGCGGTCAATCGTCCAGACTATGCCTGTTCCTTCGAACATCTTTTCAAGAACAGACCCGATTGAGGCGTTCCTGACGTCGATGCTGAGCCTCCGATGCTCATCGACAATCTGCCTCGCATAGATGAACGAGTAGCCGCTCTGCTGCTCTACCTTGTCGATGACCTCGACCAATGGGGCGTCATCCAGACGCAATGTGATTCCGGCATCCTGCGCGGACGCACCGGGAGAAAAGAATGACAGCAGGAAAAATCCCGCCATCGCCAAAAGCATTTGCTTCATAGGCAATAACTATTAATTATGTGTATCTTCGACGAAACTGTTTTAAGTGAGAAAAATTAAAACAATTTCTTAATGTATGCTGCCTCAATATTGACGGCTGCACACATAAGACACACATAAGCGGGATTGCCGACAGATTATTTTGAAAAAATGTAGTATTCCCGTCTCAAGGAGCCGTCTCTCTCGACTTCGGCAGAGGTTATGCGCACCGGAGCCGACCGCGAAATGAGCGACATTATCTCGTCTATCTTCTCATTCCTGAACGTGGCCCGGATTTGCAGTGAGTCCACCCTGCTGTCCCTTACGAGTATCCCGACATTGTACAGTGATGACAGACGTTCAAAGACATAGGAAAGGCTGTCGCCACGGAATGCGAGCACGCCGTTCCTCCACGCAGTCCATTTGAAAGTGTCCGTCTGAAAGCATGAGACATTGTTTCCGGCATCCCTGAAAAGCTGGTATCCCTGAGGAATGCTGTAATTCCGTCCGCAGGCCGTCACATCAAGTCTTCCGTCCACGAGCGTCACGCGCTGCGTCATTTCGGAATAGGCCTCGACATTAAATTCCGTACCGGTTGCCCGGACTTCCAAATCCCTTGCAGCCACGACAAACGGGTGCTCCTTGTCGGACTTGACGCGGAAATAGGCTTCACCCTCAAGACGGACACACCGCTCGGCGCCGTCGAAGAATGACGGATAGGTGACGGAGGATCCGGAGTTCAGACAGACTAACGAACTGTCGGGAAGGACGACCTCGGCATAGACTCCGTAAGGCGTTGAAAACTTCTGCATGGACGGGAGCGGAGCCGGACGGAAATATTTCTCGTACGAGAGAAGCGCGCTCCAGCAAATGAGGGGCAGGACGACCACGGCGGCGACGGTTCTCCACCACCATCGGACTCCTCGGGCGGGTGTATCCGCGTTCCCCGTGCTTTTCATGACGGTACGCCTCGCCTTCTCAACATCCACCTCGTCAGCTCGGAATGACGGATGTTCCGCATCCCACACATTCCTGAAAGCCCTGAACTCCGCAAGATTTTCAGGCGAGCCCTCAATCCATGCCCGAAGCGCCTTATCCTGCTCCGGAGTGCTGTGTCCACTGAGGTAAAGTGACATCAGCTCCATATATTCCGAATTTCTCATCTCCATATCCCAAAAGTTATTATCATCAGAATCAGTGAACTCGTACATCTTCTCAAAATCGAGAGAGCCTTGTTCAGCCTCCGTTCGACGGTTCTCTGCGAAACGTTCAGTTTCCCGGCGATTTCCGCAGACTTCAGCCCCTCTTCCATATACATCTCATAGCTCTCCCGTATTTCCTTCGGAAACGAGCAGACCGCCTCCTCGATGCGGGTCTTCATGTCGGAATACAGGATGTAGTCATCGACATCCCAGACCCCGGGGAGGCTGTCCAAGCTTATGTTCCGAATGTGTTCCTCACGGATGCGTCTGTTCCTTATCTCATTGAAGACCCTGTTCTTCACGGCATTGACAAGGTAGGACCTTATGGATTTCCTTATCCGCAGTTCCTCCCGCCTTTCCCAAAGCGCTATGAAGACATTCGTCACGATGTCCTCGCATTCGTGCACATTGCAGATGAAGGTGCCGCAGAACATGACCAGATCCACATAGTAACGGCCGAAAAGCTCCGAAAAGGCCTCCCTGTCCGACCGCTTCAGACCGGACAGCAGCAACTCGTCATCATGAACTACGACATCATTCTTCATTAGCCCCGACATAATTTGCGCGAATGTAAAAAGAAAAAACCGTAATACGAAATCACGGTTTTTCCAGACAGTGTATCAGACAGATGTAAAAATCAGTTTCCCGAAGCGATGATAAGTCCCAGTCCGGCGATGAAGAGGATGAACATCAGGGCGAGAAGCCAATTTACGCTCTTTTTCGCACCCTTGAACTCCTTCCAGATGAACACGCCCCAGATGGCGGCGATGAGCGGTGCGCCCTGGCCGAGGGCATAGCTGACTGCGGCTCCGGCCGTGCCTGCGGAAACATAGTTGAGTCCCGTACCGAGGCACCAGATTGCACCTCCGAGCATACCGACGAGGTGGGTCTTCGCGTCACCCTTGAAATAGTCCGCTAACTTCACTCCCGGCTTCGATGAGTCGTTGAGCGTGAATACGCAGTTGAAGAGGAAGTTGCTGACGAGGACTCCGAGGGCGAAAATCACCGTTCCGGAATATGGAGTGAGCATCCCCGGAGCAGGGTTGTGGATGTTGTCGATGTCGATTCCGTTATAGACCAGGGCGGAGAAGAAGGACATTATCACGCCGGCAAGAACGGCATATATCAGTCCCATGCGGTTTTCCCTCGGATCCCTTTCGGACTTATCTACCTTGCCTGAGGCGACACCGTTGCAGACAATCGCGACAACGACAAGAGCGACGCCGACCAGCAGGAGCGGAACATTCGTCGATGGATTCGGGTGGAAAACGAGGTTATTGATGACTCCGACAACGAGGGCGAGTCCCACTCCGAGAGGGAATGCGACTGACATTCCGGCCTTGGCCGTCGAAGCAGAGAGAAGGATGTTGGAGACATTGAACACGACCGCTCCGAGAAGAATCCATGCGATGCTGTTGATGTCGGCCTGGGCGAGGTCGTCAATGAAATGCCTTCCTTCAGAGCCGAAGGAGCCGAGGGTGAAGGCGAGGATGAGGGAGAACAGGAACATTCCTATTACATAATCCCAGTAGAAGAGCTCATATCTCCAGCTCTTCGCGGCCATTTTCTGCGTGTTTCCCCACGAGCCCCAGCAGAGCATTGTGATGAAACAGAGGATGACCGCCAAAAATTGACTGTTTGCGATGAACATAGTATCAGATTTAATGTGCTTCGGCATCGCCGGAAAAGCCGACGATGCCGCCACACAGACTATTATGAAAATTTATTTGATTTCCTCCCAAGTGAATGAAGTGACCGTGTCCTCCTCCATTCCAGTAGTATCGGTCTCATTCCATACACCGTACCACTTTACTTCCTTAGTAATGAGACCGTTATTATCAGTCTCATAAACATAGACAGCCGTCTTCTCCGCCTTCACATCACCGTAGTCCATCCACACGCAGGATTCCATAAGATTAACGGAAGTGTTGCCGAAGAGGCGCGCTTCCCATGCCCACCTGCTGAAACCGAGGTCCTCTGCATAGTGAGTATAGATGCCGCAGGTGTTCTTCTTTGACAAATATGTGGCCCGCTTCATTTTCCAGAAATCATTATCCTTGTCGTAGCGTGTCCAGTAGAGGATGTTGCCGTCTTCGATTGACTGTGAGGTGCACTTCACGCCGTCCTTCTTGGCCTCGACAAGATAGCCCTTGGCGTCGTACTGAATGTCCCATGTATGATCGGCATTGGTAACCTTTGTCGCGAAACCGTCGGCATTGAGGGTCATGGTATATTCAACGACATCATTATCCTTGATTGTAAGAGTGTTGCCCTCGTACTCGAACACGCGATTGTCCGTCTTGCTGACGATGGAAGCGACACGTCCCTGAGCGTCATAGCTGAAAGTGTAAGGATCGCTCCAGTTGTCACCCATAGTCTTCACCCTGTGAGTGCGGACAACCTGTCCCGGCTCGTCTCCGTTCCCGTTGTCCTTTGAGCTGTCCTTCTCACAGGAGATGAAGGAGACCGTCATTGCTGTCATGACAGCGATTGCAAAAATCTTTTTCATTTTGTACAGTTTTAATATTGTTAATGGAAAGTTAGTAAGTCACATTATCGGGGCAATGTTCAGTAGCTCAGGTATGGGCGGAGCTTGGAAAGTGCACGGAGCCTGTCCTCCGCTGCGTTCCCGCTGCCGTCAATCACCCGGTACTCGAACATCGCTCCGGTTTTCTTGCAGGAGCGGTAGAGAGCCGCCATCCCTGCGTAGAAGTCCGAGTCATCCGTCTGAGCGAAATACCACCGCTGCCCTGCCGTCGTCTCAAATTCCGGCACGGAGGCATCCACGAGCAGCGTCCAGACAAACTCGTCCCGCAATGCGACGGCATCAGTTCCGGCATCTCCGAAAGCAACGGCGGCCTTCGATGGAATCAAATATTTTTTCCCGTAAAAGTCCAGCCACTCCGGCGCGCTCTTTTTCGTGAGGTCGCACGGCAGATAGACGAAGTTCGCCTTCGTGTTCGGAGTGTAGGCAACCGCCATGGCATCCTCAATCGCTCTATCCGTCAGCCCTTCGTGAAAGAAGAACACGCCCGTCCCGTTGTCTTCCGAGGCGAACAGCGCGGACTGAACGCAGCCGTCCTCCCCGACAGAAATTTCCTGTCGGGAATAATTCACACGACTGCACTCCGGCCAGTTCCCGGCCCCGTTCATGCAGAAGTCCATCCACGGCAGAACTTCGTTCAGCGCATCCATCCAGTAGGCCGAAGTGTGCGCCCCGTCCGCAACCCTGAACTCGTGCGAGAAATGTCTGTCCCTGAGAATTACATGGAGCGAATCGTTCGCAATCAGAAGCTGCTCCTCGTCGTCCCCGCAGGTGAAGAACCAGCGGACGATCTCAAGCTCATCCCGGTTCGCGTCACAGAACTGACGGTAGGGGTTGTGGGCAAGATAGTAATCGGTGAGCCGAGCCGCACCGTACTGCTCCACGCCGCCGAAAATCCGTCCCCACTGTCCGTCCCAGCCGCTTCCGGGCTCGGTCATGTACTGCGCGTCTGTCCGGAACGACATGCTCAGAGGGGCGCTGCACGAGAAGAGCTCCGGATGCTTCAGAGCAAGGATCATAGCCCCGAAACCGCCCATGGAGTAGCCGGTCAGGGCGCGGTGCCCGCGGTCGGCACGCGTGCGGAAACTCTTGTCAACATAAGGGACAAGCTCCTTGGTGAACATATCCATATAGTTATACTTCCCGTTGTAGAAATTGCAGTAGTACGAATTGTAACCCGCCGGGAAGATGTAAATCATCTCGCTCAGACCCTTGCCCTCAAGTGCCTGAATCCGCGTGTTCGCATGGAGATACTTCCCGTTCCACGACAGGTGCGTGTCCCCGTAGCCATGGAGCATATACACCACAGGATAGCGTCTGTCTGCCTCGTCGCGGTAGCTCTCCGGCAGCAGAACCCCGAACTTGATGTCCGTCCCGAGAATATCGCTGTGCATCACAATCTCCTCAGTGTAGCGCCGGAACGGACCCGGTGAATCCGGCAGAACCCGCTTGGAACTGCATCCTACGGCACTCGTCAGAAAGAGCGCAATCGAAACCAATATGCCGCCTGCCCTATTCATTCCTGTCATATATTACCATTTCCTGCGCATTTACGGCAAAATCGGGATTAGGATTGAGAATCTTGAGCACGAGAGTATGGTTCCCGCTGTCGAAGCAGTATTTCGAGAATATCTCATACTTCCTCGTTATGTAGTCATACGGCATCGTGAACTCCTCCACGAGGCTGCCGTCGAGCCAGGCCTGAATGCGTGCCTTATAGTCCGCGTCGCTGTGTCCGGTCTTGACCACGCTGCCCTCCACGACAATCGAGTTGCCCGTGAATTTAAGTTCCACGGAGTCGGTGAAGCGCTTTTTCAGCACGACCTTTCCGACAGGCCTCAGCCCCTCGAAGGACTGCTCCCAGGCCACCGTCCGGGGATGCTGCACTCCGAATGAGATTCCGTCTTCTGACACCGCGCCTCCGTTTTTCACGACCGCCGCCTTAATCAGCTCCATATTCTTGGCGCAGGTCTCGTCAAGGCTCAGGTCCGTGTAAGGGAAAGGCAGCGAGGCAATCCTCTCCGCGCCCTTGCGGTATTTCTCCGGAATCGCGCCGTAGCCGTAAATCACGCCGAGCACGCCGGCGGCAGAAGCCGGGTTGCAGTCGCTGTCCTGACCGCAGCGGGTGGATATTTCCATCGTCTTCTCGAAATCGCCCTCGCCGTAAAGCAGTCCGATGACCACATAGGCAGAATTTATCACCGCGTCGATGTTAAAGCCGTTCCACACGCCCTCAGGGCACCCGATGTCAAAGCTGTGGAGCTTATCGACCTCGAACCAGCACTGTTTCCAGTCATCCGGATATTTCGAATGGATACGAATCACATCGTCGATGCATGAGCGGAACTTGGTTCCCTCCGGGATTACCTTCACGGCCTCGTCAATCAGAGTCGGGATGTCATCGCAGATGTATGCGAGCGAGTAGAGGGCACTGATGAATACGCCGCCGTACCATCCGTCTCCGTAATTCATTATGTGCCCGATGCGATCGCAGCATTCCGTCGCGGAGTTCACCATTCCCGGGTAGAGCATCCCGATGAAATCAGCCTCAATCTGAAAGTCGATGTCGTCCGCATGAGGATTGTTCTTCCAGTGACCGGACTCCGGAGGCATTATTCCGTTCAGGATGTTATAACGAGCCGCCTGATTCGCGTGCCAGAGCTTGTAGTCGGCATTCGCGAACCTCTCGGCATAGAGTTCCACTGGCGCGTCAAGTCCGTTTTCCGCCATCACTTCAAGGAAAGTGAGGTCCATATAGACATCATCATACAGTCCCGGATCCTCAATGAAAGTTTCGTAGATGTAGTCGTCATACCAGAGGATAGGCTGGCTGTCCTGAATCAGACCGCCCTTGAACTTGAACTCGGTCGGTCCGCCGTAGGTACAGCCTATGGTCTGGGCGAACCAGCCGCCGCGAATCTTGTCGGCCAGCACGTCTTCCGGAACAGTCACCGTCTCCCCGTAGGGAACCGCAGTTTTCTTTCCGCAGCATGAGGCGGCGAGAAGAAGGATGAGAATGTATGTCGAAAATTTCTTCATATCGTCAATTGTGATAATATGTGTCCGTCACAGGAGCGGATGAATAATATTGTATTGCGTTGATTCTCAGAAGATATGTCTGAGGACGCGGATTTCGCCACACGAGCTTCACGCGATGCCGGCCTTCGCCCATGCGGTATTTCCACGCCGGTTCGAGCTTGCGGGATGTTCCGCGCATAGGGAGAAGGGAAACCTGATCGAGCACTCCGTCAATCCAGACCTCGATTTCTGCCACATAGTCGTCGTTCTGCTCGGCCATCGCAAAGACCTCCGAGCCGACGTGCTTCTTGGAAACCCTGTCCGCATAGTCACGGCTTATTCCGCGCAGGCACACGAGATTTCCCCAGATGCAGAAGCCGTTTCCGCTGAAGTCGAATTCATATTCCCTTTCCATCCACGCGTCCTTCTGGTCGCGGAAAATCGGATATGTGTCAATGAAATTCTGCTCAAGCGGAAGAACCGCCGCACGGGCCTGCGGAATGCTCACTTTGTCGTCTGAGACCTCGCCGCCGTTGCGCCCAATCAGTTCAAGCGCCTGTGAGAAAGAAAAATCCGAGCCCTTGGCAAGCGAGACATCAGTACCTTCGAAATCCAGATTCCAGATTTCCTCAAGAGGCGCTTTCCAGAACTCCGGAATGGCCTTCTTGCCGTACATCACGCCGAGCACGCCTCCGACGGTCGCCGGATTGCAGTCGCTGTCCTGACCGCAGCGGGTGGCAATCTCGATTGACTTGGCGAAGTCGCCTCCTCCGTAGAGAAGCCCCATCGCCACATAGGCAGAGTTCAGTTTCGCGTCTATGTCAAAGCTGAGAAAAACGCCTTTAGGACAGCCCGTGTCCGCGCCCCATTTCTTGAGAATCTCGAACCAGCACTGCTTCCAGTCGTCCGGATAGGCCTTATGAAATATGCGGACATCGTTCACGCACTGCCAGAAAGTGCTCTCCTCCGGGATTCCCTCCAGGGCAGCGTCAAGGATGTCGGAAGGGTTGCGGAGCACGAACGCCGCGGAATAAAGCCCCGCCACGAAGGCACCTCCGTAAAATCCGTCGCCGCTGTTCATTATGTGCCCCACCTTGTCGGCGATGTCAAGTGCCTGATTGAGCATTCCCGGAGACATCAGACCGATGAAATCCGCCTCAATCTGAAAGTCGAGGTCGTCAGCATGGGGATTGTTCATCCAGTTTCCGGACATCGGCGGCATTATGCCCTGACGGATGTTGTAGCGCCCTGCCTGATTGGCATGCGCGAGGTGATAGTCCGCATAGGCGAACCTCATCGCGAGCTGTTCCGCCGTGCAGTCAAGCCCGTACTGCTCGAAGGCCTCGGCAAAGGTGAGGTCATTATAGATGTCGTCAAACAGACCCGGCTTGCGGTCCCACCAGTATTTCACATAGCCCTCGCCCCATGAGATAGGCTGCGAGTCCGGGATGAGAGTTCCCTGATGCTTGAACTCGGTCGGAGCGCCATAGACCACTCCTATGGTCTGTCCTGCCCATCCCCCTTCAATCCTGTCCCTGAGTTCCTCCTTGGACATCGTCACCATGCCCGTAACCTCGGGAACTGAAGCCTCATACACCTCAACCTCCGAAACGCAGATGAACGAGGACACGTTCTTCGTGTATTTATGCCAATGCCTCTCAATGTGGTCGTCTCCGATAACCCGCACCCCGCGAGATGTGACGGGACGGAAACTGAACAAAAACTCGGCGTTGTGCGGCTGGATGAAGACCACGTCGCTCTCCGGAAGAGCCGGGGAAACGGAGGAAGTCACCGTTCTCCAGTTGCCGTTCTCATCGAGAACCTCAACCCTCATGTTGCTGTACCATCCGCCGAACTCCTCAAGGCACCCGTATCTGAACGCCACCTTGTCAAATGTCCTCGGTTCGTCCCAAGTGTAGCCGAACCAGTCCTGTCTCGGAGCATTGGACTTGGCGCTGAGCGAGCAGAATACAGAACCGGCGCCGGAAAGGACACCGTCATTGATGACATTCACGTCGTCCGCATAGTATGCCCTGGAATTGGTGAGCCAGCAGGAGTCGAGAACCGCAAAGTTCGTCTTCATCACCGAAGCCTCCACCTTCCCCGTCGGAGCGATATTGCGTCCGCGCACTGTGAGGATGAAATCCTTGGTAATCGTGTCCTTGCCGTCAGAAAGCGAGAGCGTTATCCTGTGGTCGCCCTTGTCTGAAGTCACTCCGCCGAGACGGCCGTCCTTAAAGCGGAGACCCTTAGGAAGTTCGCCGCCGACAAGCTTCCAGCGGTACTGACGGTTCGACACGCAGGCAAAGTCGTAGTCAACAGGCTCCCCGCAAACTATTCTCGGCTGCGGACCCACACAGAACTCAAGCGGGGCATCGAACTTGGCGGCCGTGTTCACGACGAGCCATTTCTTGCCGTCACGCATCTCCACGCGCCCGCCGTTGGCCACGGCGACCTTTGCCGCCACCTCAACGGTCCTGTCGATCATATCCTCGATTGAAGCGTCCGGAAGGTCATATCTCGTCACGTTTATATACCTGTCGTTGAAAGGCTTCTTCCAATGGTCGAAAGGCATGGACCACGCCGTCGGGACATTTTCGCCGCCGTTTATGACTCCCAGTATTCCGCAGGTCGTGGCAGTCTGGTTGTCCGCGTCGAAACCGAGGGCGCATCCGATGTTAAGGGTCTTTTCGATGTCGCCCTCGCCGTAGAGGAGGGCAAGCATTCCCATGGCACCGTTAAGATTGGCGTTCCAGATGGTCTTTGTGAACGAAGGCTCTTCCTCATAGTATCTCTTCTCTATGAACGCCCTCGCCTCATGCCAGTCTTTCGGGTTCTCATCGTAGAGACGGATGCAGTCACGCACTGTCTGCGCAAAGCGATCATCCTTCGGAAGATATGCAAGTGCGCCTTCCATCAGCCTGCGGATGTCCGACTCGAAGAAAGCCGCAGAATACATCGCGCCATAGACCACCGTAGGCGAGGTGGCCCACGAGTCGCTGGTTATCCGCGCCGCCCACTCGGAGATGCCCGCAGCATAGGAGACCATACCCGGAGCCGTGTATGCCCAGATTTCGTTGATGAGCTGAGGGTCTATCTGAAACCAGTGCGGATTGTTTGCCTCGGAGCCGGTGAACGGCGGGGTGAGTCCATAGTGCATCGCGCCGAGAGCCGCCCTGTTAGCCAGCCACACGCGGTCGCGGATGTGGTACATCCACCCCTCGCGCATCTGGGCATATGTCGGGCGCACGCCATATTTCTCCATCATCAGCAGGTACATATACTCCACGTCCGTGTCGTCGTCGGAGAACGCGCCATCGACGGC
>DJPQ01000059.1:0-5117 GCA_002439805.1 Bacteroidales bacterium UBA6408 | reverse complement strand
TCGATGAACTTGTTCTCGTACTCAAGGCCGTAGATGTTCCCCACCATCTGTCCGAGCCACGCGCCTGCAATCTTGCTCCGCAGTTCGTCGAATGAAATCGCCTTTTCGTCCCTGGAAGCCGAGGTGCAGGCGGAAAGACACAGGCAGGCCGACGCGATCAGGTATATCAGATTCTTCTTCATAATTAAAAACGGTGTTTCGTACTCGCGAAACCTGAAATCATTATTTGTCATATCCGTCATTCTGCTGAAGATTCGGGTTGTCTCCTCTTCTCAGGTCAGGAATAGGGAGCAGTTTCATATAATCCTTGCCCTCCGGCTTAGCCCACCACGCCCCGGTGTATTTTCCGAAGCGGATGAGGTCCTGACGTGACCAGCCCTCCAGCGCGAGCTCGTGCTGACGCTCAAGCAGAAGGTTGTCAAGAGTGAGCTCAGAAGCGGTCATCGGAGCAAGTCCGGCACGCTCCCTTATGCGCGCAAACTCCGGAACGGCCGCAGCCTCGGCGGTCTTTCCCTGACGCACGAGAGCTTCGACGTACATGAGCACCACGTCGGAATATCTCATGAGATAGAAGTCATTCTCCATCGAAATTTTATAGGAAGAGAGCGTCCCGTCGGTCTGATAAGGCCATTTGATGATTCTCGCGCCCTCGAAGCGTCCGATTCCGTCGGTGTATTTGCTCTCGTCGATAGGCGAGCCTGTCAGGATGTAGTCCTTGAGGACGGTCTGCTTGTTCCCGGAGCCGTCAATCACGACCTCCTTGTACTGGTACTTTGTCCCGTCCGGGTTATAGACCTGTCCGAACAGCCACGTGTCGGCCTTGCGGGTGTCGCCCGGCTCGTAGGAGTCGAAGAAGTCAGGCTGGGCCATCAGCGAGCCGTTCCATGTGTCGCCTATGTTAAAGGCTTTCTGAAGGTCGTCGTTGAAGGTCATCACATAGATGTAGAACGCGTTGTTCGTATAGACGCTGCTGTGAGGGATTGCGAATATGGCCTCCGGGCCGTTCTCGTTGTTTATCGCGAAGTTCGCCGCGTATGTGGAGGCAAGGCTGTAATGCCCGCCCGTCATGATTTCCCCGCAAACCTCCTCGGCCTCGTCGTAGCGCGGAGTGCCCGTCCATTCCTCGGAGTTGAGGTAAATCTTCGCGAGAAGGAACTGGGCCACGCCCTTGGTCACCCTGCCGTAGGTCGCCGAGGTGACGTTCTCGTCAAGCAGGCCGATGTTCTCCTTTATCTCGTCTTCAAGGAACTTCAGCATGAACTTGCGGTCCTTCTGCTCCGGATAGCCGGTCTCGGTCTTGTTTATTGAATAAGGGACATTGCCCCAGCAGTCAACGGCGAGAAGGTAGTAGAATGCCCTCAGCACCTTGATTTCGGCCGTGCTCCTGAGCACAGTCTCGGACTGCTCCGGTACCTTCGAAAGTTCGTATATCGCGTCGTTGCAGGCAGCGATGCCGTCGAAGCAGAAGTCCCATCCGCAGCGGACGAGCTTGTTTCCGGCAGGGATGGCGTGCCTCTGGAGTTCGCCGTACCTCGCCTCCGCCCAGCTTCCGTTGTATGCCCTCGGGATGGCGGCTTCGTTGGAAAGCTGAAGGATGAGCGTCATCATGCTCTGCTCGGAGCCCCAGTTCTGCAGTTCCGTGTAAGGTCTCGCCGTGTAGAGGGCGACATTCGCGTCGTCGCTGAGGAACGTGTCCTTAGGAATACGGGAATATATTTCCTCGTCAAGGTTTGTGCAGGACACGGCGGCAAACAGCGCCGCGGCCGCAGATATTTTGAAAATCCGTTTCATTTCCTTAGAATTTAGTGTTTGCGCCCTTAAAACTTGATGCTTGCGCCGAACGTGAATACCCTCGTTCTCGGATAGTAGCTCAGCCCCTCGATGCCCGGAGTGAGCCCGCTCCTCTGCACCTCAGGATCGACTCCCTTGTAGCCGGTGAGCACGAAAAGGTTCTGGCCAGTCAGCGAGAAGCCGAGGCTCTTGACGAAGTTCCTGTTCTTCAGAGGAACATTGTAGCTGAGGGTGAGATTGTCGAGCTTGAGGAAGGACGCGTCCTCGATGTACTTGGAGCAATAGACGACCTTGCCGGTGTATTCAGGCTCGTCGAGCCAGCTGGCGAGGACATTCTTGAGTCCGAGTTCATTGACGCACTCATAGACGGCCCTCATCTGGTTGAAGGCCTTGCCTCCGATTGAGGCGCGGAAAGTGGCGCTCAGCGTGAAATCCCAGAGCTTGAGGTTATTGCTCCAGCCGAGGTCGCAGATAGGGTAGGCGTTGCCGAGCTTCACCCATTCCTTCTCGGTGGCCTGCTTCACCTTGATGGTGCCGCTGCTCCTCAGCCCGTCGTATTCCGGGCCGTAGAACGTACCTATGCTCTCGCCCTCAATGAGACGCTGGCAGTAGCAGCCGAGAGGTGTGTTGAGCCAGCCGATGCGGTATTCCTGTCCGGCGAACTCGTCGTTGGTGAAGGATATGAGCTTGTTGCTGTTGTGCGCGAATGTAAGGGTGGTGAGCCATGAGACGTTCTTCGTCTTGACAGGCACGCCGCTCAAAGTGATTTCCACTCCGCTGTTGCTTATCTTTCCGACGTTCGTGAAGAAGGTCGAGTAGTCGTAAGGAGGGACCGGAACCGTGTAGTTGTAGAGAAGGTCTGTGGTCAGACGATAGTAGTAGTCAACCGTTCCGCTGAGACGACCCTTGAGGAAAGAGAAGTCAAGTCCGACATTGTACTCGGATTTTTTCTCCCACGAAAGGTCAGGGTTGGCGTTGCTCGCCGGGGCATATGCCGTTGAC
Source organism: Bacteroidales bacterium UBA6408 (assembly GCA_002439805.1). Classification (GTDB taxonomy): domain Bacteria; phylum Bacteroidota; class Bacteroidia; order Bacteroidales; family UBA932; genus Cryptobacteroides. The sequence continues at coordinate 2,324 of DJPQ01000059.1, read as the reverse complement.
CACTTGCCGTCATAGTAGAAGTTACCGCTGGTCTTGATGAGGAAGAGGGACTTGTAGTTCTCGAAGTCCTGGTTTCCGGTCATTCCGAAGCCGGCGCGCAGCTTCAGTTCGTCAAGCCATTTCACGTTCTTCAGGAAATCCTCCTGCGAGATTCGCCATCCGAGGCTGACGGCAGGGAACCATCCCCATTTGTTATTTGCCCCGAAACGGCTCGAGCCGTCGCGGCGAAGGGATACGGAAGCGATGTACTTTTCTGCATAATTGTACATCACCCTTCCGAAGAAGGCTATGTAGCGGTTCGACTCCCTGTAGGAATCAAGCGTCGCATTTCCGCTTAACAGTGCCTTGCCCCCCCCGAGGTTGTTCACGCCGAACCAGTCAGTGTCGAAGTCATAGTTGCCGGCGGTCGAGCTGTCGGAGTTCTGCTCCTCATAGGAGTAGCCGAGGACGGCCTGAATGGAATGACCCCCGAAGCTGCCGCTGTACTGGAGGGTGCTTTCGTACTGTATGTCCGACGTTCTGGAATTGCCGATTTCAGCGGAGCCGTTGAGTCCCCATTCTCCAGGATAATACTTTGTCTTATAATCCGTGTGGCGGCTGTTCTCCATGGTCCACGACACAAAGTTGTCCCATTTGAGCCCCTTGACAGGCAGAATGTTGAGTGTAGCGCGCCCGTTTGCCGCCACATTATCCACATCGTAGCCGCTCTTGCGTTCGTTGAGCATCGCCACGGGATTGTAGTAGTCCATGGAAGGAACGGTGTAGTAGCCGCCGTGCTCGGTGTCCGTCTCGTCATAAACAGGCTCGGTCGGGTTGTGGAAGAAGGCCTGACGGAAAATTCCTGTACGGGTTCCCTCATATTTCCGCTTGCCGTAGCTCAGGTTGTAGTCGAAGCTGAGCCATCCCTGAAGCGCGTCCTGATGGATGTTGGTCTTTATGAGATATTTCTGCGCGTTGTTGTTCTTCAGAAGCCCCTGGTTCTGCTCCACGTTCAGGGTCGTCCTGTGGGAAAAGGCCTCCGAACCTCCGGCAACCGCAAGCGAGTGGCGGTGCGAGAATGGGGTTCTCGTGACTTCCTTGAACCAGTCGGTCTGCGCCCCGTAGAGAGAGGAGGAAAGAGCCGGCTTGTAGTTCTCAACCGCATACTTGAATTCATCGGCGGTCATGGGGACTGCGCGGGAGAGCACAGTCTGAACAGATGCCTGCCCGTCATACTCGACTGAGGTCCTGCCGGCCTTCGCCCTCTTCGTGGTTATGATTATTACGCCGTTCGTTCCCCTCGTTCCGTAAATCGCGGCGGCCGAGCCGTCCTTGAGAACGTCGATGCTCTCGACCTCCTGAAAGTTGATGCTGCGGATGTCGGCTCCGCTCACCCCGTCGATAATCACGAGAGGTCCCTGACCGGCCGAAAGCGTATTCGTTCCCCGGAGCAGAATCTCCATTGAGCCGTTCGGGTCGGCGCCGTTAGGATTTGTTATGGAAAGTCCGGCGACCTTACCCTGAAGCAGGGCGGAGGCGTCGGTAAACGCACCCTTGTCGAAATCCTCAGCCTTGAGGCTCGTCACCGAACCGGTTATCTCCTTCTTGGTCGATGTACCGTAGCCGATGACCACGGTCTCGTCAAGCATAGTAGCGGCGGACGGGGTGAGGGTCACATTGTAGGTCACCGCATCCGTCACCGGCACATCAGCGTCATCGTAGCCGAGGTAGGACACGCGGAGCGTCTCCCCCTTGGCAGCGTCGATGGAAAACTTGCCGTCAATGTCGGTTATCGCGTATTTCTGCGTGCCGGGAACAACTACGGCCGCACCTGTCATCGGAGTCATGTTCTCATCCGACACGGTTCCGCTCACCCGTCCCGTCTGTGCCGAAGCGACGCTTCCCAGACACAGGAGGGACAAGAGCGCAGAGAGTATAAAACCAGACTTTTTCATTATAATTCCCTGATTGTATTGGTTATCATTCTGTGATTTCGTTTCTGTACGGGATTGAGGGCTGGGCTCCGGCGCGGGTCACCGATATTGCGGAGGCCTTCGCCGCGAAACGGCAGGCTTCCTGCAGGCTGCGTCCTTCGGAAAGCGCCACGCAGAGGGCTCCGTTGAAAGTGTCGCCGGCAGCCGTGGTATCGACGGCCTTTACCGGATTTGCAGGAATGACTCCCCGGAAATCCTCAGAAAGGATATACGCGCCCTTGGAGCCGAGGGTTATCACGACATTCTTTACGCCCTTCTCCGCCAGCGCCTCGGCAGCAGTCGCGGCCTCTTCCTCGTTTGTCACCGGCAGGCCCGTGATGAGCTGGGTCTCCGTGCGGTTCGGGGTTATGA
>DJPQ01000019.1 GCA_002439805.1 Bacteroidales bacterium UBA6408 | reverse complement strand
CCTACGGATGAAACGGCTGGCGGCCGGTGATGGAGCGGCCGAGGGTGAGTTCGTCGGCGTATTCGAGGTCGTCGCCGAAGCCGAGGCCGCGGGCGAGGGAGGTGACATTCACTTCGTATCCGGAAATCTGACGGTAGATGTAGAACGAGGTCGTCTCGCCTTCGACGTCGCCGCTCAGGGCGAGGATGAGTTCGAGAGAGCCTGGAGTATATTTTGAGACCCTCTCCACAAGTTCGCGGATTGTCAGATCGGACGGGCCGACGCCGTTGATGGGCGAAATCACGCCGCCGAGGACATGATAGAGACCGTGGTACTGTCCCGTCGCCTCTATGCTCATCACGTCACGGACCGACTGGACTACGCAGATGGTGCTGCGGTCGCGGGTCTTGTCCGAGCAGACGGCGCAGACATCGGTGTCCGAGATCATCATGCACTCGCGGCAATACTTCACGTTGTCACGCAGCGAGGCAATCGCCTCCGTGAAGTGGTGGACATTTTCCTGCGGCTGTTTGAGCAGGTACATCGCAAGACGAAGGGCACTCCTCCGGCCGATTCCAGGAAGAGTGCCAATTGCTTCGACTGCGTTTTCCAGCAGTTTTGACGGATAGTTACCGTTCATAAATCGTTGTGCTCACACCGGGCGGAAATCTCGCCGCACGGCTTTAACGGATTCACTTGCAGGCCATCGCCGCAATCGCGATGCTGTTAAGCTTAGTGTCGATGCTGTCGCCCCGGCTTGAGAGCACGCACGGAACCTTTGCTCCGACGGCCATTCCGGCCTGCTTCACGCCTGTAGCGAGCTTGGAGTTGGTCTTGTAGAAGACATTGGCAGACTCGATGTTCGGGAAGAGGAGGCAGTCGGCGTCTCCGGCGACCGGACTCTTGAGGCCCTTAATCTGTACGGACTCCATGTCTATTGCAACGTCAAGCGCAAGCGGGCCGTCAGCAACGCATCCCCTGATTTCTCCGCGCTCCACCTTCTTCGCGAGAACCGCCGCCTCAACGCAGGCAGGCATGCCTTCGAGCATCTGCTCTGTTGCGGCGATGATTGCCACCTTCGGGGTCTCGATGCCCATGGAGTGAGCGGCGTTCACGAGATAGTTCAGCTCGGCCTTCTTCTGCTTGAGATCCGGAGCCGGAATGACAGCCATGTCGCTGAGGAAGAGAAGCTTCGGATAATTAGGGTTTTCGAGCACCGCAACATGACTGAGCACGGCCTTAGGAGGGAGGATGCCCGTGTCCTTGTTCAGGATGGCCCGGAGGTATTTGTCGGTCGAGCAGAGACCCTTCATCAGAAAGTCGCCCTCGCCCTCGTTTATCATCGTGACAGCCTGCGCGATGGCCTTTGCCTCGACAGGGTTGTGCTCAATCGTGAATTTTGTCACATCGATGCCGTCCTTTTCGCAGACAGCCTTGATAAGAGCCTCGTCACCGACGAGAGTCGCATCGATGAGCCCGAGATCCACTGCCTTTGAAGCGGCGGCAATAGTGTGCTCGTCAACTCCCCACGCCACAATCATCCTTTTCTTCGCTCCGCGTGACGCAAGGCAGGCGAAAATGTCTTCAAACTTTGTAAACATATTTATTATGATTAAAAACCGTTTAAAACAAATTTCAATAAAAAGATGGAGTTCAAGGCTTGCGAAATCTTTTTAACCGGAGCAACCTCTTGGTTGTGAGGATTAAAAAGTTGAGCGTAACGCAGCAATCCGCTTTTTATTAAATTTGTGCCAATACTATGTTCATTGTATCACGCGCAATCATCAGCTCCTCGTTAGTGGCGATGACAGCAACCTTCACCTTTGAATCCGGAAGCGAAATCAGCATCTCGTCAGCCTTCTCGCCCGCATTCGCGTCATAGTCGAACTTCAGTCCGAGATAGGTCAGGTTCTCGCACACGCGGCGGCGCAGGCGGGCATTGTTCTCGCCGATTCCGCCGGTGAAGACGATAAGGTCAACCCCGTTCATTGCAGCGGTGTAGGCTCCGATGAGCTTCGTGATGTCGTAGGTAAGCTTCTTGAGGGTAAGCTTTGCCCTGTAGTCTCCGGCATTTGCAGCCTCGTTGAGGTCACGGGCGTCGGAAGAGATGCCGGAAAGCCCCTGAAAGCCTGATTTTTTGTTGAGAACCTTGCTCATTTCGGAAGGGGTGAACCCCTCCTTGTCCATAAGATAGGTCACGATGTCCGGGTCTATGTTTCCGCAGCGTGTTCCCATAATCATGCCCTCCAGCGGCGTGAATCCCATTGAGGTGTCAATCGACTTGCCGTTCTGAACAGCCGTGACGGAGCTTCCGTTGCCGAGATGGCAGGTGATGATGCGGCTGTTTCCGAGGTCAAGCCCGGCGAAAGCCGCGCCCTTTGCGCTCACGTACTTGTGGCTCGTGCCGTGGAATCCGTAGCGGCGGATACGGTATTTCTCATAATACTCGTAAGGAAGAGCGTACATATACGCATAGTCCGGCATAGTCTGGTGGAATGCGGTGTCGAACACGGCAACCTGCGGAACTGACGGAAGCGCCTTTGTCACGGCGTCGATTCCGAGAAGGTTGGCAGGGTTGTGAAGCGGGGCAATCTCGCAGCACTTGCGAATCTGAGAAACCACCTTGTCCGTCACGAGGGCGCTGCAGAAGAACTCCTCACCGCCATGCACCACTCTGTGTCCCACAGCCTCGATGTCGTCGAGAGAGCCGAGACATCCGTATTCCCTGTCAAGCAGGGCGTCGAGCACAGCCTGAATGCCGACAGTGTGGTCCTGAATAGGCATTTCGCGCACAAGCTTCTCCTTTCCGGCGGCCTGATGCTTGAGACAGCCGACCTCAAGGCCGATACGCTCGACGAGTCCCTTCGCGAGAAGGTCATAGGCATCGTCGTTCTTCATGTCCAGCAGCTGATACTTCAGGGACGAGCTGCCGCAGTTGAGCACTAAAATAATCATGTTGATTTATTCTAATTATTATTTTTCCTGTCATTGCCGCATAAAGCACGCGACATCGTGCAAAGTTACTATAAATTTCGTACTTTTGCAGCGACTTGGGATTATGAATTCAAATAATTGCAGTATGCATACCGCCGATTTGGATTCATATAGTGTTTTGATGCCTTATGCTGAAAGAAACGAATATGCCCCGAGTCCGCCGAATCGAAAGGTTCGCCCTCCCATTTCTTGCCGGAACGCTGCTGACGATGACGCTGCCGCCATCCCTCCGGTGCGGAACGGCCGTCCCCGTATCCGCAATCCTCCTCCTTTCGCTGATGATTTTCGGGTGCATGATGATGAGCCGGAAATATGGAACCGGGAATATGCCGTCCTGCCCCCTCATCCTGAGCATCATGCTGTGCGCCGCCGTGTGCGTGCTCCGAAGCGAGGCGACTTCGGTGACCGGCGGTGACGGCATCCTGTTTTCAGGGGATGTGCAGAATCCGCTGCTGAAACTCTGCGAGAAGTTCAAGAACCTGATAGACAGTCTCCCGCTGGAGGACAGGGAAAACAACGCCCTTCTCAAGGCTCTTCTCACCGGCGACAGGTCGGAACTGTCGGCCAAGACCTCACAGGCATTCCGTGACAGCGGTGCGGCACACATCCTCGCGCTATCCGGACTGCACCTCGGAATAATCTACGGCATAGTGACAAAGTGTTTCGCCATCCTCGGAAACTCCCCGGCCGCCGTAAAGACACGCTCGGCGCTGACAATCGCAGCCACCGGAGCCTACTGTCTCATGGTCGGGGCGGGGCCGTCAATCAGCAGAGCCTTCCTCTTCATCCTTTTAAGGGAGTGTTCGGTCATCCTCGGACGCTCGGCCAGCCTCCGGGACACGCTCTGCGGGGCATTCGTGATTCAGGTCTGCCTCGACGCCGAGGCCGTACGCTCGGTCAGTTTCCAGCTGTCCTACCTCGCCATAGCAGGCATCGCCTACATATATCCCATCCTGCGCGATTTCTGGCCGTCCGACGGGGCACGCCGCTCCCCTCTCAGGTGGATTTGGAACAGCGCCGCCGTCTCCATTGCCTGTCAGACGACAACCGGGCCGCTCGCCTGGCTGCGCTTCGGGACATTTCCCAAATACTTCATCCTCACCAACCTCATCTCCCTCCCACTGACGGGTCTGCTCATCCCGGCCGCGCTTCTCACAGTCCTTCTCCACGCTCTCGGCATCTGCCCGCCCGCCGCCGCGTATGCCACCGAATTTCTCGCGGACACTCTCCGCCGCTGCTTGGGAATCATCGCTTCCATATAAGGCGCAGCCTGCCGGGGATGTCATCCATCCGGCAGGCTGCGTCTGTTTTCCATGCGGTTCTTCCCGCTATTTCTTCACGCAGCGGACCGTCGCACCGAACGACTTCCTGTCCGCAGTGCCGACCTTCAGGTCAGGCTCCTTCTCGTTGATGTAGCGGTACCACGCCTCGTCAGTGCCGGCCTCGTCGGCCGTCCAGAAAGCAGCGTATTCCTTCACGCCATAGAACTGACCGTCCTTCCCCCCGAGATTGGCATAGCCCGCCGGAAGAACGGAAAGCCCGGACTCGTCAGTAATCTTCACCTGCGGCCAATAAGTCCAGAGGGTAGTCTCATCGTAATTGAATGTCGCGTCGGCCATAAGCTTGCCGGCTATGCCCGCGATGTCCCTGTGCGCCTCGGCATCCTCGGCTCCGAGCGCCCGTCCGAGAGCCGCCCAGTCCTCGTCAGTCGGAAGCCTGTAGCCCTCCGGACAGGCAGTCTGCGCATCCTCCCAGTTCACATAGCTGCCGAACACGTCCAGCATCGCCGGAGCGTTCGAGTAGGCGGCTCCCTTTTCCTTGCTCACGGCGTTGCGCCTCAGCCAGGTGGCCGGCCCGACCTTGCAGGCGTAATAGGTGACTCCACCCTCGGTGAAAGTCTCGTCGTCAAGACGCGGCATCAGACCGTTTATCGACCCTCCGCGCATTCCGCCCTTTACCACCGTAACCGTGTGAGTGCTCGTCGAAGAGGAATAGTAGCCGTCAGCAAATGCCGAGGCACTGACAGTCACCGAACGGAGCGTGTCCTCCTTAAAATATTTTCTGTCACAGAACTTGTAGGTGAGGCTCATGACCCCGTCCTCAAGAGTGTCCTTGACCGTGTTGTAGCCCTCCTTGATTGTTATGGAGTAGCCAACCTTGCCTCCTTCCGGGTGCGTGACCCCGTTCAGAGTGAAGGTCACCTCATCCTGCGGAGCCACGAAAGACGGCACTTCCTTGAATTTCAGAGTACCCTCCAGAGAAGGCAGAGTGGTGTCCTCGCTGTCCTTCTTGCAGGAGAAAACCGCCACAAGTGACAACGCAGCGAAAGCAAAAGTTATTATTTCCGACCTGTACATCTTCATCGTTACCAGTTTCTTACATTTTCGGCTAGCGGCCGGCGCCGCACCCCGGCATAGTTTCTAGAACTCCACCTTAGGAGCGGTCTGAGCACCCTCCTGAGCCTCGAAATACCCTTTTGACTTAAATCCGAAAACTGAGGCGATGATGTTCTTCGGGAACACGCGGATGGAGGTGTTGTAGTCCCTTGCAGCCTGATTGTAGGCCTTCCTCTCGACAGCAATCCTGTTCTCCGTGCCCTCAAGCTGAGCCTGCAGGTCACGGAAATTCTGATTCGCCTTCAAATCAGGATATGCCTCGCTGATTGCCATAAGCCTTCCGAGAGCCGAACCAAGCTCACCCTGAGCCTTCTGGAACTCCGCAATCTGCTCCTCAGTGAGGTTGTCGGCATTGACAGTCATCTGCGTGGCCTTAGCACGCGCGGCAACCACCCCCTCAAGCGTCTCGGACTCATGTGCCGCATATCCCTTGACCGTAGCCACAAGGTTAGGAATCAGGTCGGCTCTCCGCTGATAGACATTCTCAACCTGCGACCACGCGGTCTTGACGCCCTCCTCGGACTTCACGAGACCGTTATAGGCGCTTATGCCCCAGACAACGATGACCGCCAGAACGATGAGCACGATGGCCGTCACAGACAATTTCTTCTTTTCCATAATATCGTTTTTCTAAATGTTATCGTCGATTTCCGATATTGCAACCTGCAAATATGCACATTTTTTCTCGAATATCACCATGTAATTATATAAGGATTGCTAAATTTGCCCCAAAATACGATGATATATGAACAAACGCGCCCTATTCAGAACCATATTCGCGGCTGCCGCCGCCCTGACACTCAATTCCTGTGCCGACAGATACGGATATGTCCAGATAAACGGATATGCCCAGGGAGGAACCTACAGCGTGAAGGCCGACCTCGGCGGAACGGGAATGACTCCGGAATATGTGAAGGAAAGGATTGACTCCATACTCACGGCGATTGACAATTCCGTTTCGGGATATAACAAGTCGTCGCTCCTGAGCCGCTTCAACGCCGGAGAGAACGTCGTGAAGGACGGGATATTCGGGGAACTGTGCACTCTGGGCGACAAGTATTATAACATCACGGACGGGGCGGTGAATGTCTGGGCGGCTCCGCTCTTCGACGTCTGGGGCTTCGGATTCACCCGCGACTCCCTTCCGTCGCCGGAGCTGATTGCCTCCGCAAAAGCGCTCTGCGACAGCCGTACAAAGGTGAATTTCAACGCGATAGCCCAAGGGTACAGCAGCGACCTCGTTGCGGAATACCTCCGGAGCATCGGAGTGAAGAACATGCTCGTCGATGTCGGCGGAGAAATGTACGGGCAGGGACTGAACCCTGGCGGGAAGAACTGGACAATAGGGATTGACAGCCCGGTTGACGGGAACTTCGACCCGGGAGCGGCGATTCAGTGCACCTGTCAGCTGCCCGAGACACCTTGCGGAATCGTGACCTCCGGGAATTATCGCAAGTTCTATGTCAGGGACGGGCGGAAATATGCCCACACGATTGACCCCCGCACAGGACTGCCAGTGACCCACAGCCTGCTGAGCGCCACTGTCATATCGTCAGACCCGTCATCGGACCGCAACGCCACCGACGCGGACGCCTTCGCGACCTTCTGCATGGTGGTCGGCCTTGAGAAGGCGCAGGAGTTCATCCTCGCCAGACCGCATCTGGAGGCGATTCTTATCTATGATATGGATAACCAGATGAGAACCTGGAAATCATGGGAGCGCGCTGTCAATCCAGCGCTGTAAGGACGAAGCCGGCGGGGAGGGAGGTTTCGTCACAGGAAAAGAATGCAGAGGGTTTGGAGTCCATGAAAGTCATTGACGGGACAGCGATTGAAACCGCTGCGCCGTTCTTCATGGTCAATGATATTTCTCTGATTTTCTTTCCGTCGGGGGTGGTTTTGACATCAATCTTCTCGCCGTCGGATTCTCCGGAAGCATCGGGAATCAGTGTGTCTATCGGCACAGCCTCCTCGCGGACGATTTCCTTGGCGACGGAATCGACGGTCCAGATATGCGTCTTGTCGCAGTATATCTCATATCCGTCGCCCTCAATCCGGAAGGCTCCGTCCTGCCACCATATTTTCCCTTCATAGCTAATCTTCGCATTCTTAGGGGCGGACACGGTCAGTTTATAGTCCGCGCATACGCACCCGTCCGACGACAAAGATGCCAGAACCTCAGAAACAGTGCCCGGAGCCTCCTGCGTAAACGCGGGAAATAATCCGCAAAACAAAAGACCGGCGACAATCAACATAATCCGCTTAAACATAACCACTTAATAAAAACCACTTAAAGAAAGGGGATGCATAAAAGGATGGGATACGCCCCGCTATCCATTTTTGGTAGTAAAGGTTGTTATAATTGACTCCAACTCATCATAATCGGAGACCAGCACCTGCCGAGGCTTGGAACCCTCCTGAGGGCCGACCACGCCGGCCGCCTCAAGCTGGTCCATAATCTTGCCCGCCCGCGCATATCCGACACCGAGGCGGCGCTGAAGGTCGGAAGTCGAGCCTTTCTGGGTGTTCACCACCATGCGGGCGGCGTCACCGAAGAGGGCGTCGATGTTCGAGATGTCAATCGGCCCCGCCGACGAACCGTCCTCCTGCGGCGGAGTAGGCAGGTAGTAAGGCGTGGTGTAGCACTCCTTGTAGCCGTTCTGGGACTCGATGAACTTCGTGATTCGGTCAATCTCCTTCGTCTCGACGAGCGCACACTGGACACGCTCCATCTCCACGCCGGCATAGAAGAGCATATCTCCCCTTCCTATCAGGCTCTCCGCGCCCGGTGAGTCAAGGATTGTCTGCGAATCCACACGGGAGACTGTCCTGAAGGCGATTCGCATCGGGAAGTTTGTCTTGATGTCACCTGTGATGACTGAAACGGAAGGACGCTGGGTGGCGATTATGAGGTGTATTCCGGCGGCGCGTCCCTTCTGCGCGAGACGGATGATGGCCGTGGAGATGCCCCGGGAGAGAGCCTTTCCCTCGGAGCCGAAACCGGAAGACATGGTGAGGTCGGCGAACTCGTCAATGACAACCACAAGATAAGGCAGATACTTGTGACCGTCCGTCGGAAGAAGCTTGCGCTCCTTATATTTCTCGTTGTAGTCCTTGAGCTTGTTCACGCCGGCAAGGGCGAGCAGCGCATAGCGTTCGTCCATCTCGACACAGAGCGAGTTCAGGACGTCGGCGGCATCCTTCGCCTTCTTTATGATGGCGTTCTCCGCTTCCTCTTCCTCCGAGGCGGCTGTAGGCAACACCGCGAGATAGTGCTTGAGAAGGCGCTTGTAGGCCGTGAACTCCACCATCTTCGGGTCTATGAAGACGAACTTGAGCTCCGACGGATGCTTCGCGTAGAGCAGCGAGGAAACGATAACGTTCAGTCCGACTGACTTTCCCTGCTGCGTGGCGCCGGCCACCAGAAGATGCGGCGCCTGCGTGAGGTCGAACACCTTGACGTTCCGTGTGATTGTGCAGCCTATGGCGACCGGAAGCTCGGCCTTGGTCTCGCGGAAAGCCTCGTCGTTGAGCATAGCCTTGAGCGGAACGACCGACGGCTTGCGGTTCGCGACCTCGATTCCCACGGCATCATCCAGTTTCACGACACGCACGCCCTTCGCCCCGAGGGAGATTCCGATGTCGTTCTCCACGGTCCTGATTGAGGCGAGCTTCACGCCCGGAGCCGGATAGACCTTATAGAGAGTCACGGTAGGACCCGCCTTGGCCGTGATGTTATCGACCTTTATCCTGAAATTGAGCAGCGTCGTGCGGATGCGGTTTATGAAGTCCTGCTGTTCCTCCACCGTGACGATGTTCTGCTTGTCGGCATAGTCGTCGAGCAGGTCCAGGGCCGGGAAACGGTAGCGGTCAAGCTCCATGCGGTTGTCGATGCGCGGAAGCTCTTCCGTGACCTCAGTAGTGAACCTCTTTCCTGGCTCTATCTCGTCATTGTGTCCCTGTTCCACGGCATCTTCCGGTTCCGCAGGCTTCTCATTTCCAGAAACGTCCGTATTCACATCGCCGGCTGAGGACTCCTCCTGAGCGACGTCACCGTCCCTAGAATCCTCCGGTGTACCATAATCTCCCGGCCGCACGGGTTCATCCGTCGAATCATCGTCAGCCTGCGTCCCGTCTCCTTCCGGTCCCTCCGGTTCAGCCTCGACGCCGTTATCCGCAGCATAAACATTTTCCGGATGTTCCACAGTTTCTGACGACCGTCTCTTACATCCGGCCCCGACCCGGGCGAACCACCGGGCGAACTTTCCGCTGGCAAAGAGCAGCCAGACAATCACAAGCAGAAGCAGAAGAAGCCCCGTCCCTATTTTCCCGACCAAGCTCTGGCAAAGACGCACGAACTCGGCTCCGGCAAATCCGCCGAGTCCGCCGCCGAAGAAAGTGTCGGAACAGAAAAGCCCCGAAATGTACGAAAGCACGAATGAGAACAGCGGAGCCGCCGTTATCATCAGCACGCTCTGACGCAGCAGCCCCTGTCCGGACGACTGACGGAACAGTCTCACAGACAGAAAGCCCAGGAGGCCGACAATAATGAAAGCCGCCAGCCCGAAGCATCCTCCGACCAGAAAGCGCGACCACTTGAGGCCGAGCCATGAGCCGGAGTTGGCCGGGAGGGCGGAGACATCGCCCCATGAGCTTATGCTGAAGTCGCTCTTCCACGAGAAAAGGTAGGATATGCAGCTGACAAGCGTGAAAAGCGCGAACGCGCCGACGGCCAGTCCGACGACACGCGCAAGAACAGTCCTCGTCTGCGGATTCATATCCCTGATAAATGAGACCAATCTTCCGAGACTGAACTTTCTCTTCCTGTTTTCCTGCTGTTTCTGAGCCATAACCCTCTCCCCCGATTCCGATAATCAATCCGGTCTTATAATATAGTCAAACCGCATGAGAGAGATTCTGACGGAATCCCCCTCCACAGCCCTATCTATACCTCTTTTTATTATTGTTGTTTTTCCGCTGGTTGTTGTTCTGCCGCTTGGGAGCCTGTCCCGGACGCAGATAGTTGGAGTCGGCCCCGACACGTCCGAGCTGTATGCCCTCCGGGACATGAATACGGTAGTCGGAGAGCTTCTCGATGTCCTGAAATATGGTCTCGTCCGCGACGCTGTCCTTGTTCCAGATGAGATACTGGGTCCTCATGTAAATCGCCAGCGAACGGATTACGGATGTCTTGACCTCGCCGTCCTCCATCCCGGCCACAAGGTTAATCATGCTCTCGATGTTCCTCCCGTACTGCGAAGCGCGTATCGGCTTCCGCACCACAGACGGAACCTCCGGACGTGCAAGAGCCTGCTCGGGAGTCGGCATAGGATAGGGAGCGTCGATGTCAAGGTCATAGCCGGAGATGATGAAAAGGTCGTCCCAAAGCTTATGGTCGAAATTCTCCTGCTTGTGGACGTCGTAGTTGATGAGCTCCATCGCCCGGATGACAGCACGCGCCTGTTCCGACCTCTTTTCCCGATCCTCAATCTTCTTGAGGCTCTTCACCATCTCCAGAATCGACCGCCCATACTCCGGCTTCACAAGTCTCTCTTTCTCAGTATTGTACACCAAAGTTCTCTTTTCTTCGTTTTCCATATCCATTCAGATGCATTATGAATTTTTCCACTCCAAACTTCCGTTCACGCCCCGGCACTCGAACGCGCCGCATCATGCCAGGAACGGCCGAATTTCTTCAACGCCAGTTTCTCGAGGCTCTAACTTTTTCAAGGCGTGACCATCTTGAAAGGCATGCCCCTCTTGCGAGACGCGATAGCCTGCAAAGTTAATAGCACTTTCCCGTTTCTGCAAAATTATTTTTGCGTTTTGCAGCCGTTTTCCCTGCAGCCGGACGACAAAAACCATCATGCCGTCCAGCCGTATCCCTGCGCCGCCATATCCACAAAATGAGAGAACAGCAAATTCACCTTGTCGTTGAACGAAACACGGTCATAGCACTCCGGCAAATCATCGTTCAAAGACTTCTTTATCAGAGTAAGAACCACGGTTCTCGGCTGCTCATCCCGATACCAGTCAACGCCCATCTCCCGTCCCTTGGCGGCCAAGACCTTGTCATAAAGATGCTTGGAGGCAAGAATAACCCGCTGCTCTTCAGCTTTGGTCAGTTTCTTGCCGACGATGAGCAGGTCATAGATTTCAAGTTCCTCTTCGGTCAGTCCCATTTCAAATGAGCGAGACTGCTCTGTCTTCATATCTTCAATCAGCTGCAGCAGTTTCTCGTAGTAGTCCTCATTTTCACTGCCGCCGGCATTGTACCTGTCTATAATGTTCTTATAGCGCTGAGAAAATGGGACGCGAGTACAATTCTTGTTTATAAGCTGTTCAAGTGCGCGCTCTATAAACGCCCTCAGGTCATCGATTTCCAATGCCTTGTATGGCGTTGATTTTATCACCTTCCGTAAGGAATCGACGTCAAGTCTGCTCAGGTCAATTACCTTTCCCTGCCTAACACCATATTGGCAGCCCGGTTCTTCCAGCACATTGTCGGGCACACATGAAGCAGACACACTCCGGTCAAGAGTCTCGGACATCCGAGCCTTTGCACGGGACAGTTTCTCATCGTCAATCCTATTGCAGAACAATCCGTTCAGATAGTTAAGCGGAGCGAAATTTCCATTACTCCAGCCGCGTTCAAATATTTCCGGCTTTGCAGCATCATACAGATTCCCAAGCAGATTGGTCAGCACCTTGAACCTGTTCTTCCATTCGTCTTTCTCCAGAACCCGATTATATGCCAGACGAAGCATCTCAAGCTGCTTCAGCGTATCCGTTTCCGCGACAATATCATCAATCACGATTCCGATCTGGCGGAGGAAAGTCACGCATTCGACAATACAGCCGTCAATGCCGGAAATGAGCTGTTCTATGTCCTTTGCCGGAAACTCACCATTCCCTCCTGACGAGGCATAGTCAGCAAGAGCCCGCTGCATATACTTGAAAACATTTACATAATCCACAATTATTCCACAAGTCTTTCCCGGACAGACACGATTGGCACGGGCAATGGCCTGCATCAAAGTATGCCCTTTCATCGGCTTGTCCAAATAGAGTGTCGAAAGCGACGGGACATCAAAGCCGGTAAGCCACATGGAACAGACAAAAACGAGCCTTAACGGGTCATTCGGGTCTTTGAACCTGTCTTCGATGTCCTTGCCTCCCCTTATTTCATTCATTTTCCGTCTATGCACCGTAATGTCGAGGTGCTGACCGGCAAACTTCTCCTCCTCACCGGCTTCCTCACTTATCACAACGGCCATCTCCGTTTCATCCATATAGGCCAGAATCGCGTTCAGTCTGTCCCTTTCCTCCTGCGTCTTTGCTTCATTGCGCTCCCGCACAAGGAGTTTCATCTCCTCTTTCCAATATTTCTGAACCTTGTCGAACATTCTGACAACCGTGTATTTGTCAACGCTGACGACCATTCCCTTGCCGAGAAAGCCGCGCCTCGGGAAATGATGCGCTATATCCTTGGCTATCTTCTCCAGACGGTCATCACGTTTTATGACCTCAAGAATGCGGGATGATGAGTTCTCCAGAAGTTCCTGCTCACGGTCATTGAGATTCTCGTCCTCCACGATGTCTGCGATGTCAGTGTCAAGCCAGTCGTTCGACAAACCGACCTCCGGCACTCGTCGTGAGTAGTATAGAGGCCTTGTACTTTCGTCGTCAACGGCCTGAGCGAAATTGTACTCTGAAACATAATCCCCGAACCACTGATTTGTCAGTCTCTTGCTGCCGAGAAGCGGAGTGCCTGTGAAGGCGATATAGTTGGCGTTCGGCAGCCCGGTATGCATATTCTCTGCAAGCTGCTTGTATTGAGTGCGATGTGCCTCGTCAACCAAAACAAATATATCGTCGCGCTCCGAGAGGAGAGGATATGTTTCCGTCTTGTCGTATTGGAATTTCTGAATGAGCGTAAACACCATGGGCTTGTTGCCGGAAAGAAATCCACGGAGCTGAGCGGCATTTTTCGGCTGGCACTCCTCCTTCTCCCCTATCGTCTCGGTCTTGACGAAAGTCTTGTGAATCTGAGTGTCAAGATCTTCGCGGTCAGTGACAACAAGGAATGTGAAGTTCCCTGTCAGTTTCCGACGCACCTTTCTCACGAACATGACCATGGAGTAGCTTTTGCCCGAACCTTGAGTATGCCAGAACACGCCTAGCTTTCCTCCGAGTTCATCGCGTCGCACGACATTGGCAATCAGATGATTCACTCCGAGGTACTGATGGTTCTTCGCGATAATCTTGGTGCGTTTTCTGTCGAACAGAATAAAGTTTTCGATGTAGTCTATCAGCCGTTCCTTTCGCAGAAGTCCATCTACAAGGCAAGTCACGCTCAAGCCATGCTCTTCGATATTTGCCCGGTCAAGTACCTCTTTCTCGTCATCGACACGAAGCCATTCAAAGAAAAATTCATAATCGCTGTTCCAAGCTCCGACCTTGGTCTTTATCCCGTTACTAAGCACACATATCTGGTTGAAAGCAAAAATGTTCGGAATATCCTTCCGGTAGGAGACGAGGTTCTTGTTGTACGATTCCTCAATCTTGACCGTGGAGTTCTTCAACTCAACAAACACCACAGGCAGACCGTTCACAAAGAGCAGGACATCCGGACGGCGATAGCGGTAGTGACCTTTAATCCACATCTGATTGACGCAGTGGAAACTGTTGTTCAGAGGTTCAGCAAAATCAATTATTCTGACGATGTCGAAACTCTCACGCCCGTCCTCTCGAACCGTAACCCGGACTCCGTTACGCAAAGAATTATATAGCCTATAATTCGTGTCTATCATATCCGTTCCGGAAAAATCGCGCCGAAAATCACGGACGATACCTGTCAGAACTTCCTCATCAATCTGAGGGTTCAATCGTTTCAATGAAGAAAGAAGCACATCCGGCAATATGCACTCGGAAGAGCCCGAACGACCCGTCCGCGAAACGTCATCCTGCGCATCGACACCCGGGTCACATTCGATGCGTTCCCATCCATATTCCGGAAGCGCAAGCCTATTGCAAATCGCCTGCTCTATGTCGTCTTCACTGATGAATGATTTCATGGTATCAATGGTTTTATGGTTTGACTTCGAGTTTGCCGGACATCAGGCGCGGGAGGAGAAGGTCGCGCTGGCGGGCGAGGTTGGAGTTTTGTTTTGTTAGACTCTGTATGTTATTGAATACGGGTGCTAATATTTCATGAAACGCCTTCAAGTTGTCAGACGTAGGAAGAACAAGTTTCATGGATTTTACTATCTTCGAGTTAATAGCATTCCCAATTGCAGAGGTATTACCCAATTTTCTATAATCGAAAACTTTCAACTGTTGATAAAGATATTCATGCTCTATTGTAGGAACATTTACAAAGTGAGCTATGGCTTCATTTGTACATAATGGCATTGAAGCAATTGCTAGCCTCCCAACCGTAAGCTTAAAACTTAAAAGGATCGTGTTTACCGGGAGTACAAACATATTAAAGCGCGCCACTGCAGTGCGAGTGATTTGTTCCGCTGTATCCCAAACAAACATTCCCTTCATATCTGAAATTGTCAACCAATTTTGGGCATAGGCATCATTGGAAGCGAACCATTCAAACTCTTTTCTTGGCGGTGTCTTGCCGATTGTTATATTATATCTTTCTCCTGCAATAATGTACTTCCACCCCTTTGGCAGCCCATTTTCCATCGACATATTCTCATGCCCGGGGAAGTGAAAACGCACAAACCATTCCTTGTATAGGTTCTCAGCCATCTTCTCCAGAATCTGAATGCGCTTATTGTTATTCTCAATAAGTTTATCGTATGCCGACAAGATTGCCGCAATTCTCGCCTGCTCATTTTTCTTATGAACCAACAATTTGAGAGAATGAAGATGATTCTGATTCAAAGTAGGAACACCTGCGCCCGCATTATACTGTTCCAGATGCATCGTCTGAAGAAGATAATAGGCATATCGAGGGTTATTCCCCTTAAAATCTTTCACATACAAAGATGTGTTCAAGGGCCAGCACCTACCTTCAATATACTGTACCTTTCCTAAAGAACCCGAACGACCGGTTGTCACTGCCGGGCCATCAACCTTGTAATCCTTATGATATGCCTTTATATTAGTTGAAGCCACAACCGGATATGGGCCGTCTTCGATACACGCATCCGGCAAGTCAAATCCACGGTTCAACTTTATAAAATCATCAAATCTAACTTTTTCCATTTTATCCTAATTTCTCCATGAATTACAAACAATCTATGGTCTATAAGTCATTCACATATTAGATATCCACAGATCCAGATTTATGAAACTGCGAGACCAACACCGACTCTCTTTCATTCTGCTGTTGCAGGAATATCTCTTTCTGACGTTCAATTTCGCGGCGAAGCTCCTCCTCTGACGGAAGATAGGTAAGGTACTTTGCCTGAAACAGCTGCTTGTTCTCTTTCAATATGGAATACTTTGCCATATCGGAACTCGTCTTGGAGCACAATATCAGACCGATGGTCGGATTATCCCCTTCCGTCCGCTTCAGTTCATCATACATCCGAACATGCATATCCATCTGCCCGACATCCTGATGGGATATTTGGGCGGTTTTAAGGTCTATCAGCAAAAAACATTTGAGGATATAGTTGTAAAAGACAAGGTCGATGTAAAAATCGCCCATATCAGTATGTATATGCTGCTGCCGCGCGACAAAGGCATAACCATTGCCCAACTCCATAATGAATTTCTGCAGATGTGTAATGATGCTTCCCTCAAGCTGCGACTCCGAGAAATCCGAATTCCGTGCAAGCCCAAGAAATTCAGCGACAACGGGATTCTTTATGAACTCCAGTTTATCATTCTGCATAGGTGCCGTCACCTTATGCATTTCATCCTCAACAACCCGCTTGTTCTGTGACTGGAGAAGCCTATAAAAATACTGAGAGGCAATGTTTCTTCGCAGGGTCCGCACACTCCATGTCTCGACAAACGCTTCATGAGCATACCAATTGCGAGCGGAATCATCATCAACACTCAACAGCAATACATAATGAGACCATGACAAATATTCAGATTTTCCCGACAGTGTCGGGAAAATCTTATAAAACTGGATGAAACAATACAAGTTATTCTTATTGAAGCCTTTACCATAAATATTCGTCAGTTCTTCCGACAACCTTTTGACGAGTTCATTGCCATACTCTGCCCTATTCTCGCCAAGCAGAATTTCTTCGCTGATACGCTTCCCCAATGTCCAATTCCGTTGAAGCATCGCAAGGTTTATTGACCTATACGCATTCTGCCGAGCCTGCTCTATTATATTTTTAGCATCGGTGAGCAAATCACCGCTGTCACCATAAGACAATGCCAATTCTCCAGACATAGCCCCCACAGCTTCACTATTTTTATGACTAATATTCAAAGTTTTATCATTTACCATAGCTATCAATTCTCTATAAATCAACAAAATTACACTGAAAGGATATCTGTCTCATGTGCCAATTCAGAAACATCTTCCGTTTGATATATCTTCAAATCATTCATGCCATATAGCATCGCCAGATTATTGTCGGACATTTGTTGTAGAGACCTTTTGATTTCAACCTTGGACGATTCATCCCGAGTAAAAATAGTAATCTTTTTCCGAACCGTATTATCGGGACTTGACTGTTGCCTGAAGAAAGAATTGAAGTATTGTCTGTCATTCACACCGAGCGAATGTCCGAATATTATCACCTCATCCGCTGTATGCAAATCATACACAAGAGCCGGAGGTGCATATTGTGGATCAAAGGACTTTTGCAGAAAATCGTAATTTGAGTCCATTCCTGCATAATCCTGTGTTCCAATTATAATGTTTCCTGATTCAACACTTCCGTGAACATGATGCACACCTCCATCCAACATCTTATTGTATGGTGCAGGCAGGGATGTATAATTAAAAGTATATATGTTAATGTTGTTCTCGTCTTTAGGAATACGGGCAATCTTAAACAATGCTTTTAGAGCTACACTATCATCATTCACATGAGTTTCTGAAACTTGCTTGATATACTTGTTAAGGCCATCTTTTATTCTATTGAGAGCTTCTTTATCACGCCAGCAGGCAGTTTTACACAAATCAGATTGAAAAGGTATCGTGTGTTGCGGTAATTTCAATGTCGGATCTATGATAATCCCCTTTTTAATAAGACTTTCTATCTCTCTAGGATAACCATAATGTACTCCAAATTGAATCTTATAAGGTTCTATTACCTTCAAGCATTCACGTTCTCTGTCTGTAACACAATCATCAACGTTACCGTCCCGTTTATACTTCTTATAATAATTCAGCAATTCGTTCTCAAAATCATACCATTTCACACCGTCCAAGTCATTTCCCCATTTAGAGTTCAGATGCTTAATTAAAGGTGCAGGATAGGCTTTGGGACAGAATTCAGACATATAAAAATCTTTATATGAAGTCTTAAACCCAAGATTCAAGTCAAATCCATTCCCTATGACAAGAACAATGTTTTTCATCATAATTACCCGTTTTAGCATTAGAGAATTTACTATTCCTCAAGCCCGCCATTCTCGCTTTCCGTACTCCCAAAGGTCTTGGCGACCTCAAGTGACTTCTGAATCTGGCGAACAAGGAGTTCACGAGGAGGAAGTTCGGTCATATAGTTTGCCACCTTGATGCCGGCCTTGTCAAGCTGCAGAAGTTCAATCTGCTCCTCGCCGCCTTCGGTGCAGAGCAACAGACCGAGAGGAGGTTCTTCGCCCGGCTCCATCTCATTTGCCTCAAGATAGCGCAGATAGAGTTCCATCTGTCCTTTGTACTGCGCCTTGAAGCTGCCAAGTTTCAGGTCAATGGCAATCAGTCGGTGAAGACGGCGATGGTAGAAGAGCAGGTCAAGGTAGAAATCCTCGCCGTCGATTATCATTCTCTTCTGACGCTCGACAAAGGTGAAGCCTTTGCCAAGTTCCAGAATGAACTGCTCAAGGTTAGCGACAAGACTATCCTCAAGAGAACGCTCGCTGTAATTACCTTTCAGACCAGTAAATTCAAGGAAATATGGACTTTTGAATACCAAATCAGGTGACAGTGTGTTGTTGTCACGAAGTTCAGCAAGTTCCTTGCGTATCAGTTCTTCCGGCTTAGAAGCTATTGCTGTGCGCTCATAGAGCATACCGTCAATCTTATTCTGAAGCTGTCGTTTGCTCCAGTGTTCCGAGGCTGCCAATGTTAGATAAAACTCACGCTGTAAATCGTCTTTCAACGACATAACTATCAGAAAATGAGACCATGACAATTGTGTCACCAGTGGTGTCACAATTTGAATATCCGGAAATAACTGAGCAAATTGCATCATTCTACGCACAGTACGCAATTCAAACCCTTTGCTTCCATATATTTCTTGTAATTGTCGCGACACCGTCGCGACAATCTGCTTTCCATATTCAGCACGCTGATTACCAAGCACTTCACGATTTATTCGCTCACCTATATGCCAATACATCATTGTCATTTCGGCATTGGCAGCGACAGCAACCTGCCGACGAGCACCGTCGATAATCCGCCGCAGGTCATCAATCAGAACCTGTGATTTACTCTGTACACCCATTACAGTCTCCATATTCACTCCTCACCAAACAATTTTTTCATATTCCTGTCAATCTCATTCTGAAGGTCTGCGGCTTCGGCATTCAGTCTTGAGAGTTCGCTGTTCAGGGACAGCATCTCAGCACGGAATTCATCCTCTGTCATACCGTCATCCTCGATGACGACCCCGACATAGCGTCCCGCGTTGAGACTCCAGTCATTGTCCTCAATGCCATCCTCACCGTCAATCTTCGCTACCTTGCACAGTCCGACGACATCACGATATTTGCCGTCCGGCCATCTTTCGAGAAGCCAATCGGCATCCGACTGTCTGCCATTGGACTTATGTTCTTCGACCAAAACCCAGAATGCCTCGCTGTCCCCCTCATACAGCCTTGTTATGATACCGAGATTCTTTATCTGCTCATCGCTGAACTTGCGATGGGCGCGGTCAACTTGTGTGAAAATGTTACGGGCATCAATGAAAAGGATCTCATCCTTGTGCGGACGTGTTCTATTGAAAAACCAAAGAGTTGCCGGAAGTGTGACAGTAGAGAACATATTGCTCGGAAGCGTCACCATCTGGCTTATGATGCCGTCTCTTATCATTTTCTTGCGGATTTCAAGTTCACTGCCACCGGCATCGCTTGCAGAGTTCGCCATGACAAGCGCAGCCTTTCCTGTTTCATTAAGAGCCGTCGCAAAGTAGCCTATCCAAAGGTAGTTGGCATTGGGGACAGTCTCTTTCTTGTCTCCAGACTTCTTTCCTCCGGCTGTCTTGTTGCGAGGAATGCCGTATGTATTGAAACGGGCATCGTCAGCAACCTTATCGAACACGACCTCATCGACGTTGAACGGAGGATTCGCCATCACATAGTCGAAATTGCCGAAAGCATTGTATGGGTCACTATAAAAAGAGTTGGCTTCCGCTATCTCACCACGAACATTGTTAAGAAGGAGGTTCATCTTGGCAAGTTTCACCGTATCAGGCTCTTTCTCTACTCCATAGCAACGAAAACGCATCATGTCCTGATTGCTTGCGTTATGCCTATGCATATAACGGGCTGCCTGAACAAACATACCGCCGGAGCCGCAGGCCGGGTCAAGAAACTTCTTGTCACCCGTGACAGGATGAAGCACCTCGACCATATATTGAACGACAGATGCCGGCGTGTAGAATACGCCGCCTCCCTGTCCTTCCGCCAAAGCGAAGTTCCCGAGAAAATATTCATATATATGTCCGAAGACATCTATGTCCGCACTCTCCGGTATGTCCTTGAAAACGCGCACAATCCTACTCAACAGTTCGGGTTCCTCCTCCGGAACCAACTGTCCGTAAACTTCCTTAGGCAGCACTCCCTCCATGCGAGGGTTCTCCCTTTCGATGGCTTCCATAGCCTGTTTCACAAGGACGGCCTTGTTCGCATCGTCAGGAGCATCGTTTATGAAATCAAAGTACGCACATTCAGGAAGATAAAATCCGCATTTCTCAATGGAAATTTCCTTGTAGCTGCGTTCCATCCGTGAGCCTTTGTACCTGCCATATTCTTCATCAATATCCTTCTTATGCTGTTTGAAAAGCACGTCGGCATAACGGAGAAATATGAGCCCGAGTATCGGCTGCCCGTATTTGTTGGCGGCAAGGTGCGCTCCGGCACGCAGCATATCGGCCGAATGCCATAGTTTATCCTGAAGATTCTTTAGTTCCGTATCAGTCATTTATTCCATTTATTTTTAACGCATAAAGATACGCATTATAAAGGACTTATGCTGCATATAATCTTAAATGCGGTCGTTTTTTATTCGTCCGGCACCTCAACGACGGTGTTGTCGGGGACGAACCAGAGGCAGGCGCGGACGGAGGCGTGGCCGAGGGCGCGGTATGTTTCCATGTAGGAGCGGACCTGGTCGAGGTAGGACGGGTGAGGACGGCCGAACTTGTAGTCGATGATGAGGACTTCGCCGTGGCGGATGCTGACTCGGTCGGGGCGCAGTTCCTCGCCTTCGGAGGTGACTATCGCGCGCTCGTTGAGAACTTCGTCGGGAGATTCGGTGAACCAGCCCCGGGACTGCGCGTCGAGTATGCGGCGGCGGAGAAGGCTGCGGGCCTCGGCTGCCTGTGATTCCGACAGTTCTCCGGAATCTACTGCGGCACGGACTGCGGAGTCGAGGTCGGCGGGAACCACTACGGAGGAGAGGATCTTGTGGAGGACTATGCCCCGGAGACGGCGGGAGGCGTCCGGTCCCACGGTGCCGTCGGCGGAGAAGAAGTCGGCGGCGTCGCGGTCTATGCGCAGACGCGAGGAATCCGTCGTGAATGACGGGTAGCCGCTGAGGAGGACGCTCTGGGAGAAGTCCTTGACATAGGTTTTGGCCTTCTTGCCGGCCTTGCGGAATTCGAGGTCGGCGTCGCCGCAGAACTTGCCGACTGAGTAATCGACACCCCAGTCCGATTCCGAGGCAGGGTAGTTCTGATTCGCGGCGAAGGCAAGCAGGGCGCTTGAGGCCGAGGTCATCGAGTCTGCGGAAGCCGCGCCGCAGATGACGTACAGTCCCCGTGAGGGGCGCGTCATGGCCACATACATCAGGTTCATTGCGTCAATGCACTGATAGAGACGCTCCCTGTTGTATGTAGGTTCGAAGTAGGTGCTGCGGCTCTGACCCGAAATGTCCGGCTTGAAAATGCCGCCGGAGACAGCCTTGTTGAAATCGTCAAGAGCCTGATTTCCGGAGTCTCCGGCAGAAGAAGGACGGCTCGTCTCCGCAGCGGCGGGAACCGACGGCTCCGCCCACACGTTGCCGTGGCGGAAGAAGCTTATGTCCTCGAAATACGGGATTATGACATAGGGGAACTCCAGTCCCTTCGACTTGTGAATCGTGATTATGCGGACGGCGTCAGTGGAGGCCGGGGAGGCAATCTTGACCTGCGAGGACGAATTCTTCTCGTCCCATGCCCTAAGGAACTCCTTGAGCTGATTCCCGTTGCGCGAGACCCATGACTGCATCCAGTCCATGAACGCCTGTATGTAGAGGGCGTGTGATTCGACAAGATGCGCATCGTTTTCACGCATGGTCCTGATTATGTCCTCGGCGAGTTCAATAATCGAGGACTGGCCGGCCGCCCTGAACTTGAGCGAGGCCGCAAGATAGCCGGAGACCTTGTTCTCGGGGTTCTCCACAGAAGAGAGAACGGAAACGAGCCGGCGCACGACAATCGAGTTGTTCACCGTCAGGGAATCGTCGGAGATTACCGGCACGCCCCTTTCCATCAGGGCGTTGGCAATACTTTCTCCCGGAGCGTTGTTGCGGACGATGACGGCAATGTCTCCATATCCCGCGCCTTTTTTTTCATGAAGGTCAAGAACCTGCCGTACAGTACGTTCCAGCACCTTGTCCGTCTTCTCCGCGCCGTTGCCGGCATCGTCCCCCGAACCGCCGGACCTGCCACCGCCGGAAGCGGCGAAACAAAGCCGGACCTCTCCGAAACCGCCCTTGCGGGCCGCCGCCTGACGCACGTCCGCATAGATGCCGGAGATTACCTTCCCGACCTCCTCGCCGCCCGTGGCCTTGAAATCACCGGAGAGGCGGTCCCGCAGGAACTCAAAAAAGAGATTGTTGAACTCAACGATGTTCTCCTCCGTCCTGTAATTGGTGGAGAGAGCTGGCTTTCCGTCCTTTCCAACAAGTTCGCGGCTGTCCGGAAACTCCCTCCCAACCTCGGAGTTGAGCAGCCCCCAGTCGGACTGCCGCCAGCGGTAGATGCTCTGCTTCACGTCGCCCACGATGAGATTGTCATTGCCGTTGGAATCACTCTCGTGCAGCAGCGGGCGGAAGTTGTCCCACTGCACCACCGAGGTGTCCTGAAACTCGTCGAGGAGAAAATGCTCGTAGCGGACTCCCGTCTTTTCATAGACAAAAGGCACGTCCGAACCGTCGATGATGCGGCTGAGGAGGCCGTTGGAATCCTCCAGACAAAGGATGTTGCGGTCCTTGAGAAGTCCGCTGAAAGCCTCAGAGAG
Organism: Bacteroidales bacterium UBA6408; assembly: GCA_002439805.1. Taxonomy (GTDB): domain Bacteria; phylum Bacteroidota; class Bacteroidia; order Bacteroidales; family UBA932; genus Cryptobacteroides. The sequence continues at coordinate 26,268 of DJPQ01000019.1, read as the reverse complement.
TTCCCGTGATATGCCGAATCCGTAAATCATGTCCCTGATCTGGAGCGCCGTCCGGTAGGCCCGGTAATATGGCGAAGCGCCGTCAAATTCCACCTCGGGTCCAGCGTCTCCGACCGAGGTATGAACCCTCAAATCATAGAACAGTCCCAGAAAATTCAGCGCCGTCGCCTCATAATCCGCAGGAAGCTCATTCGCGAGGAATGCCTTGGCCTTTGCGAACAGTTTACCCCGGCAGGCAATCTTTGTGCAGAAGGAGTCGGACGGAGGCGCAATCAACTCCGACCGTTTAATCTGCCCCTTAATCTTGTCCAGAGCCTTGGAGGCGAACTTGTAGGATGTCTCGCCGATTTTGCCGCCGAACTTGCTCTCCAGAGCCTCAGTTCCCGTCTTCACATCTTTGGAGAACCTGTCAATCAGTTCATTGCAGGCCTTGCGGAGCGCACGCATATTCTCCTTGGAATATATCTCCGACGGGTCGGATATTCCCTTTTCGGCCATATATGCCTTGAATTCCGGACTCTGGAGGTCGCTCGCGGCGGAATAGAGCGTCGGTTCAAGCTGGAAATAGCCCTTGGACGAAATCTGGTTCATCATCGACTCCTTCAGCCAGTCAATGACCGCGCTGTCCTTGTCGGAGAGGTTCTCGAGCATCCTGTCAACGGACTCGCTCACCACGGCCGGCTTGTCAAGTTCGAGCTGATAGGAGTCGAACTGCCCCAGCTCGCGGGCGAACGAGCGCAGGACCTGCTGGAAAAAGCGGTCAATCGTGAACACGGAGAACGCGCTGTAATCGTGCAGAATGCCGTTCAACAAGCCTTCGCAGCGTTTCCGGAGCCGCTCCGCGTCCGGGCACAGGGATGGGACAAAGTCGGAGAAATAGTCCGATTCAGTCGGGACGTGCGCGAGAATGTCGAGCTCACGCAGGATGCGCGCCTTCATCTCTCCCGTCGCCTTGTTGGTGAAGGTCACCGCGAGAATATGCCTGTACGCATACGGTTCCTTCGATTTGAGAAGCAGCGAGATGTAAGTCTTCGCCAATGTATATGTCTTGCCGGACCCAGCCGACGCCTTTGCTATTGTTATCATTATTATTTCAACTTTTCAACCAAAATACCCTGAACAAAAGGGGATGAAGAAAAAGATGAAGTCCGACGCAGAAATCCGCTTTTTCTTCGCCCCGTCATCTTCCACAGATCATTTTAAAGTCACAGTATTCGCAGGTCTTGGCATCGCCCGTCCTGCGGAACGTCGGATTCTTCACCATATCGAAGATTCCGTCCAGACACTCCTTCAGCATTTCCGACGCGGCATTGACGACATCAGGCGGAAGGCTGTACTCGAAGCACCCGTCCTTGAATATGCCCGAAACGGAATAGACCGCATTCGCTATCTGCCGCCCGCCTACAAGGGCGCGTCCTTCGGGATTCAGTCGCAGCATGAGATTGTAGATGAAGAACTGCAGGGCAATCTTCGGACGATTATTGCTGTCCTCGGCGAATATGGAGCCGAATATGGCAGAGGCCTTAGACGAGTCATCCCCCTTCTCCCCCATGACCTTGGACTCGTCGCCGGTCACCTTGCCGGTCTTGTAATCGACCACGCGGATTGTACCGTCGTCAAAGCTGTCGAGCCTGTCGATGAATCCCTTGAAGGAATATTTCCCATGAGAAGCCGCCGGCTCATCGGACGAACCGCCGCCGAGACCGTCAGCACCGGACACGCTCCCGTCGAACTCGAACGGAAGGTTCTTCTCAAGAGCCAGCACCGTGAAATGGTCAACACCCTTTGACTTCATAAGTTCAAGGTCATGCTCGAGAGTCCCGCGCACATACTGCTCGATGACGCGGCACAGGACGATGTCCTTCCCGCGGACCTCGACCGACTTTATGGCCTCGCAGATTTCCATCCGTATGCGCGAACGCAGTTCCGGAGCGAACTCCTTGGAGAGCCGTTCCCTGATGAACGCCTCATCTACACGACCGACAGGTTCCTTCTTGGTGCCCGGCTTCGCGTAAATCCACTGCATCACTGCATGAAAGACAGTTCCGAGCGTCCCGTTGTCCAGATTGTCGGCCGACTCAGCGAGGTCGCCGAGCTCCTGCACCCGGCCATACCAGAACTTCGCCGGACAGGAAAGATATTCCTGAAGGGCCGTGGCCGAGAACTTGAAGTCACGCAGCCTGTCAAGGTCGGCCTGCGTCTTGACGATTTCCGGCTCGACATATTCGTCCTCCTGAACGGGAGAGGTCACATAGCGGTGAATCTTCGCGTCGAAGAGGTAGCTCAGCTGCTTGATGTAGCGGCTCTCCTCTCCGGATTTCATGTCCTCGGTGCGGGAGTCGAACAGCATCCATACATTCTCCGCGCGCTGAATCATGCGGTAGAAGTAATAGGCCCAGACGGCATCCTGATACTCGTATGTCGGCAGCCCGAAGCCCTTGCGCAGTTCCGGAGGGATGAACGACGAGGTGAACGACTTGCGCGGGAAAGTGCCCTCGTTGCAACTGAGGATTATGAGGTTGCGAAAATCCAGAGCCCTGGTTTCAAGAGGTCCCATGACCTGAAGCCCCTTGAGGGGTTCGCCGTTGAAAGGCACTGAAACCGGGGCGAGCAGCTGGTCGAGCAGTCGGAGGTAGGTCGCCGGCCTTATCTCCAGATTCATGTCCCCGAGAAGGCAGACAGCCTTGTAGCAGGCCTTGGCGAAGTCGGTGTCGAGGTCGGAATGCCCGCACTCCACGAGCAATGCCCCGACTCTGCTCAGGACAGTCTTCTGATACTCCGCGAAAGCGCGGACAGTCGCGGCAGAGGCTTCCGTCAGATTCCCCTGAAGCGGGGTGAAGAAGAGCGAGAGCAGCGGAGAGGCGGCGAAGTCGGAGACCTCGATGTAGCTTCTGCGCCCGTTCAGGACAGCGGAGCAGACGGCGTTGTCCTCCTCCCCGGCAATCTTGCGGAAGATGTTGTTGGACAGCACTCCGCGCACGTGCCTGTGGTAGAAATAGGTTTTCCCGTCCCGCACGAGCGCGTTCATCTGCGCGGCGGAGAGGGCGGACATGAGCACGCAGAGGTCGCTGCCCTTCATCGGATAGCCCATCGTTACGTTGATGTCCCGGATGTCGTCAGGAATCGAGTTCAGTACAGGAAGCAGCAGCTGTTCGTCAGGGAGGACTATGGCGCATTCCGTGGAGAGGTCATGGGCTGGCGTGTTCTGACCAGCCGCGACAGCGGTCATAGAGCCGGAAGCCGAGTCTTCCCCATCGGAAGCGGGTTCGGAGGCATGGCTGAGTCCGAGACGCCGCAATATGTAAGGCAGCTGCTTCGCCTGTCCGATTGAAGAGGGCACGCTCACGACATTGAACTCCGTCTCGGGCAGCCCGGTCTCCGAATCCGGTCGGAAGGCCTGAGGAAATTCGCCGACATTCGCCGACATGAAGAACGACGCCCTGTTTTCCGGGTCCCTTATCCACTCGCTTGACCAATCCCAACAGAACTCCGCCTGCCCTGCATTGCGGAGATGACGCAAGAGTTTTTTCTCGCACTCGTTCAGCGCGTTAAGCCCCACGAACACGAACTGTCGCTCACCGAGAGCTTCCCGCACCCCCTCCGAAAGCGAGGCCACCTCGCGGTAAATCATCCCTTCGTAGGCCATGCCGTCCGCACGCAGACTGTGGTTGAACGACTCATACAAAGGAAGCAGTATGTTCCATATTTTCAAAAAGTTAAGTTTAATGGAACGGTCATCCCTCACAGACTCAGCCCGGAAATGCGACAGGAAAGAATGAATCGCCTCACGCTGGGCGGCGGTAAGATAGCTGAAGTCATCCTCTATTGACTTGAGGTCCGAAACATTCGTGAAGAGCCGGCGCGGCTCCACCAGATATTTGTCAACATCGTTGAAGTCTCCCAGAAGCACATCCCCCCAGCAGATGAACTCGTCCAGAGACTCCGCCCCCGGATAAAGTGCCCTGTAGCATTCGTAAAGCCGAACAATCTGAGTTATGCGGTCACAGGCGCACATAGGAGTGAGCGAAGCGAAGAAATCATTGATTGTCATGCACTCCGGCATCAGTACGGCCTTTCCGGCCTCCTTCGCGCATCCGCACACGTGCTTTCTGAAAAAAGCCGACGAACGTCTGTTGGGGAATATGAATGTCAGCCGTGGGAAATCCTCCTTCGGGAAATAATGTTCCGCGACCTGTCTTAAGAAAGGTGTCATATCATCAAAGTCGTTTTATGTTCTATATCGTCAAGCCGTTTTTTCCAAACGCCGCAAAGATAATCCCCGCTTGTGCCAAACCAATGCACAGTCGAAGAAAAATACATCACAAGCACAGAAAAAAGCACCGATAGGCTTCATAAAGCTGAGGGAGGGAAGCCCGGCGCGATTTTTTCATGAGCGGAGGACCTTCTCATACACCCCTCCCGTCCCCTCCATAGGGGAAGTCGTGCTCCGTGCACACCATCGCACAAGACCACCGCTTCGCTGTTCTCCGCACGGCGCTTATGCGCCTTACGCAGCTCCTATAATTCATGCCTGGAAACGACCTCGTCCAGCCACTCTGGCAGCAGCTTGACGTGCCCCACCCGCGAGGCCATATCCTTGGGCGCGAACCAATATATCCCCAAATCCTCGCATTTCTCCACAATCGACTTGCTCAGAGGAAGATAGCTCACCAGAATGGCCTTGGAATCCGTGCCGCCGTAGGTCTCACGCACACTGTCAATCTTGAAGATGTCAGCCGAGAACACCTCGCCCGACTTGCACTCGATGAGCAGCAGCCTCTGCCTGTCGTTCACCAGCAAATCGACCTCGTTCTTCACCGAATTCTTCTCCACATCATTGAAAATCACATCCCTCCAGATGCCGTGCCCCGACTCCCCGCCGCGTTCCCTGTCCCATCGGGCAACTATGTCGGCGACGATTATCTCCCACCACCTGCCGATGAACATAATCTCGCAGCTGCGCCTGCAGGCCGAGTCGAACAGCACGTCCGCTCCCTTGTAAATCGTCAGCGTGCCCCCGTCAGTCTCAATGTGATAGCCGCAATGGAGCTTTCCCGCGAAATACTTCCCGTGCCTTGGCTCAGGCAGTCCCCGGAACCACCTCTTAGCCTCCGTATAGACATTGAAGTTCCTCTCTATGAACTTCTTTGCATAGTAGGCTGTGTTCACGTCCAGCGGCTTCATCTTTCCGACATCCTCGAACTCCCGCACGCTGTTGCCGTAGAGCTTCATATACTCGGAATTGCTTATGGTCTGCGTCAGCGGCTTGCGCCTGTAGTCGAAAGTGTCAATCCAATAGCCGTCCTGCGTGATGTAAATTCCCCTCTCGCCGAACTCCATAGCGACTTTCCCGGCCGCCATGGCCATAATCTTAGTCCCCTCCGAAAGGTTGTAGAGAAATTCGCAGTCGCGGTTCGCCTCCTGAATCTCGCCGCATACGCGCATAATTCCCTCGACGTCATAAGGGCCGACGACATATTCATGAACCTCGATTTTCCGGGATATGAGACGAAGCATATCGCCATAAGTGCCCTTCGTTTCCTTCGTCGCTACAAGATGTATGACGTCGGGCGTGAACTCCTTGATTCCGAGATATATGGAATCCAAATCCTTGCCTACCGTGATTATCTGATGCCTTGCCATTTCAGTAATATGATGTTATATTTTCATCTATATGGTTATACACAAAACGAGGACACAAAAAATCCTCCGCGAGCCGAAGCCCACGGAGGACAAAGTTAATAATCTGCGTTGAAAAAGGGATTATTTCTGGAAATATTTCTTCCAGAGACCCTGAAATCCCGCGCCGTGACGTGCCTCGTCGCGTGCCATCTCATGAACTGTGTCATGAATGGCGTCGAGATTCTGCGCCTTTGCAAGCATCGCGATGCGGAACTTGTCCGCACATGCCCCCTGCTCCGCCATCATCCTTTTCTGCACGTTGGTCTTAGTGTCCCATACGCACTCTCCGAGAAGCTCGGCAAACTTCGCGGCGTGCTCGGCCTCCTCAAAGGCATAGCGCTTAAAGGCATCGGCAATCTCAGGGTAGCCTTCCCTGTCGGCCTGACGGCTCATCGCGAGATACATTCCGACCTCGGAGCACTCTCCGGCAAAGTGAGCGCGTAGTCCCTCAAGAATCTCCGGGTCAACGCCCTTCGCGACTCCGAGCTTATGCTCGCAGGCCCAGGACAAATCTCCGTCCTGGTCCTTGATCTCCTCGAATTTGTCTGACTTCGCATGGCAGATAGGGCACTCCGCAGGCGGCTCAGTTCCCTCACAGACATAACCGCACACCATACACCTGAATTTCTTAATCATAACTTTTAGTTTTTAATCGTTTAACCTTGTGTGTCTTGTGTGATTCAATTTTGAATTATTCAAAATCACAGCACAAAGATAATCAATCCCGCAAACATTGCAAAATTTTAGACGCTTTTTTTTCGAAATCTTTTTTCCTGTCCTCGTAAGACACTGAAGCCGGCCTCTGCCGGAACAAGAAAAAGGGTCCGGCCATTACATTTTAGCCAGACCCATATATTTCCCACAAGGCCGCCGGACCGACGGTGCGCCGCTAATCGTCAAATTCCAGCGCATCCCACAGGGAATCCATCTGACGACGGTCCTTCTTGGTAGGACGACCGGTCCCACGGTCACGCTTGAGAAAAAAGGTCTCCACGGGAGCGTGAAGCTTGTCGAGCTCCGACCGGGGCGTGAGGTTATCGACGAACTGCGGGACGGTCTTAGCCCCCTGACGCTTGTCGATGAGTTCGAGGACACGATATGTGTATGTCACCGGTCCCTTCCGAACCACGATTGTGTCACCGCGATGCACCGCCTTGGACGGCTTGACGTCAGCGCCGTTCAGGCGAATCTTGCCGCCGTTGCAGGCATCGGTCGCCTCACTGCGCGTCTTGTATGCGCGGATGGACCACAGGAACTTGTCGATTCTTACTTCCTCCATACAGATTTCTCTTTACGTCCGGGAGGCTGCCGGGCTACTCCTCCGGGAGCTCCGCCGGCGCATCGGGATTGATGTATTCGTCAACCTCCTCACGAAGTCCGTCGGTGGCTTCGAGAAGGATGGTGTCCGGCGAGGTCGGAACGAGATAGAAATCAGGCATATCCGCAGGGACAAGTATAGTCTCGCCCTTGTGGAATGCATAGACGTCCATCGCGTCTGTGCCGAACGCCGCTGCGGCCTTGACGTTGTCCGCGACCGGAACCTTAGGGACATTGATTGCCGCCGAACCGCTCACGCAGACATAGACGATATAGCTTCCGAACTGCTCCGGACTGATGCGCAGGGCAGCCCTGAGATTGAGCTTGTTAACCGTGAACTGCGGGCACTGCACCAGCAGATTATTCACCTGCGAGTCATCCATTGAAGACGCCGGGCGGTAGAGGGAAGGGTCATACTTTCCAAAGTTGATGAGGTCTATGGCCTCTTCGAGGTGCATCTTGCGAGCCGTCGCCGGATTGTTCTCACGTCCCCAGTCATAGAGACGGAAGGTCATGTCCGACGACTCCTGAATCTCGGCGACGAGAATCCCGCCCTCCGCGGCATGGACAGTTCCCGGAGTGATGAAAATCGCGTCGCCCTTCTTGGGATGAATCACGTTCAGCAGCTTATGGGCTGTCCCGGCCTTGCAGGCGTCATAGAACTCCTGCGCCGAAGTCTCGCGCCTGAAGCCCATATAGACCTTGGCATCCGGCTTCGCGTCGAGGATGTACCAGATCTCGGCCTTTCCGAGAGAGTCATACCTCTGCTCAGCCACCTTGTCGTCGGGATGAACCTGAACGGAAAGCTTCTGATGAATGTCGAGAAACTTTATAAGCAGCGGGAACTGGCGGCCGAACCAGGCATAGGCGGCATCGCCGGTAATCCTGTCGAGATAGGTCTCCATAATGTCCCCTATCGAGTTTCCGGCAAGCCACCCGTTGCTCACGATAGAGTCCTGCTCTCCCATGTCGGCAAGTTCCCAGCTCTCCCCGATCAGGTCGTTCTCAGTCAGATGAACCTCGTTTCCGTCCTCGTCGGCCTCCACGAAGTCCTTCCCAAGAACCTTAATCAGCGAGTTCCCTCCCCAGACGCGCTTGGACGCGATTGGGATGAACTTCAACGGATATAATTGTTTTTTTTCCATAATATAGTGAATGTCTTATCCAACAGGATTTAACTTATCCAAGAGGATGAGATGCAAGGCGCACGGTGAAGTAAAATACCGCAGCAACCTGATGGTTGTGAGGATTTTGACGAACCGCGCAACGCAGCAGATCGCCTCTTGTTAAATCCGCTTTCTGAGTGCGGCTCCGGCCTCTTCATATCCGGGCTTGTTCAAGAGCGCGAACATATTCTTCTTATAGGCCTCGACACCCGGCTGGTTGAACGGATTGACACCGAGAATATAGGCAGAGATTCCGCAGGCCTTCTCGAAGAAATAGAACAGCTCGCCGAGGTTGTACTCGTCAATCTTCTCGATGCTCACGCCGAGCTGAGGCACGCCGCCGTCGATATGCGCGAGCTTAGTTCCGAGTTCTGCCATGGCGTTGCACTCCTCAACATGCTTGCCCGCAAGGAAATTCAGTCCGTCAAGGTTCTGCGCATCGCTCTCGATGACGACGCTGCGCTGAGCCTTCTCCACGGTGATGACCGTCTCCATGAGCATACGCACGCCGTCCTGAATGTACTGACCCATTGAGTGAAGGTCGGTCGTGAAGCTCACTGAGGCCGGGAATATGCCCTTGCCGTCCTTGCCCTCGGACTCGCCGTAGAGCTGCTTCCACCATTCTCCGAGGTACTGGAGCTTAGGGTTGTAGGAAACGAGAATCTCGACTGCCTTGCCGTGCTTCGCATGAAGGAGATTTCTCATTGCGGCGTACTGGAGCGCAGGGTTTTCCTCGGAAGAAACCGCACAGGCCGTTTCCATCGCCGCAGCGCCAGCGAGCATCTTGCGGACGTCAAATCCGGCAAGCACTATCGGAAGAAGCCCGACCGGAGTGAGAACCGAGAAGCGGCCTCCGACATTGTCCTCGATGACGAATGTCCTGTAGCCCTCCTGAGTTGAGAGCGACTTGAGCGCACCGCGATGAGCGTCAGTGACGGCAACAATGCGCCGCGCAGCCTCCGCCGTGCCGTATTTGCCCTCTATGCACTGCTTGATTATGCGGAATGCGACCGCAGGCTCGGTGGTTGTGCCGGATTTTGAGATAACCACCGCAGCGACATTGCGCTCCGCGACGAGATCCATCAGTTCGGCGATGTATTCCTCAGAAAGGTTGTTTCCCGCAAATACAATCTCAGGAACGCCGCCCTTGTTCACAAGCTGCTTTGCAAAAGAGTGTGACAGAGCTTCAAGAGCGCACTTGGCTCCGAGATACGAGCCTCCGATTCCTATCACGACGACAAGATCCACGCCCTTCTCCTTCCAGTCGTCACGGATTGCCTCGCATTCGGCTATGAGCGACTCCGGAGTCTGAGTCGGCAGGTGCTTCCAGCCGAGAAAGTCGTTTCCGGCTCCCGTGCCGTCCTCAAGAACCTTGAGGGCCTCAACGGCCTTCTGCGTATATTCCTTAATCTCTGCGTCGTTTACAAAGGAGCCGCAGCCTCCCATATTAACCTTTAACATAATGATATGTAATTATTTGTTTATATTTAATTCCTATTTTTCAACAATTCCGAGACCGTCTCAACGAAAAATGCGTGGCTTTGACATACGGAATAAAACCGAATGGCCAAAACCACGCAAATTTAGTAAAAATTTCTATTTATAGTTTTCCGGAACCTTGGAGAACACGGCATGGATGCGGTTCATATCGAATTTCTCGCTCCTGTCGTAGTAATAGAGTCCGTTCTGTTCCTGCTCCACGTCGGTAAGCTGGGTGTAGCAGTAGCCGCAGATGTAGTCGGAAAGGGAGAGAAGCGCGTCCGTGAGCCCTTCGAGACGTGTATAGAACTCCTCAAGGCTGCGCGGAGAATTGCCGTAGCCCCATGAAACGCCCTGATTGTTGGCCGCCTGTTTCATGTCCTCCTCGTTCGTCCACTTGATTCCGCCGTACTCGTCGAAGACATAAGGCATCTTGCCGTCATACTCCGGATAGTCGTATGTTCCGGCGACTGCCTCGCGGTTGAATCCGTAGTCCTTGGTGTAGAGTCCGCCGGTGCTCGCGTAATGACGGCTCTTGTATGTGAAGAGCTTGCCGTCATTCCAGACAATCTTGCGGAATTTCTCCGGATTCTGCTCGTAGCCGTGCCCGGTCCAGATGTCGGTGCGCACTAGTACTCCGCCGCTCGCCGCGCTGACAGGGCGTGTAGGGTCGAGCTGCTTGGTGAGGGCATAGACATCCTCCATGAAACGAGGGAACTGGATGTTGTCAGGTCGCCACTCCTCATTGGTCGGCGTCCAGACGATGATTGAAGGATGGTTTCGGTCACGGACGATGATTTCGCCCCACTCCGTGATGAAGTTCCTCGCGGTCTCAGGCAGGTTGGTGTCCATTCCCCAGCTTGAGCTCTCGCCCCACGTGAGGTAGCCGAGCTTGTCCGCCCAGTAGTGGAAACGCTCCTCGAAGACCTTCTGGTGCAGTCTCGCGCCGTTGAATCCGGCCTTCATGGAGAGTTCTATGTCGTGGCGGAGAGCCTCGTCCGACGGTGCAGTCCACTGGCTGTCGGGATAGTAGCCCTGATCGAGGACAAGCCTCTGGTAGCGCGGGCTGTTGTTGAGATAAATTTTGTTGCCCTCAAGGTGAACCTTGCGCATTCCGACATAGGAACTGACCTCGTCAATCACCTTGCCCTCGGTGTCAATCACCTGATATTTCACATCATAGAGGAACGGATCCTCAGGGCTCCATGTCCTGAACTTCTTCATTGGAAGTACAACGACGGAATTGTTGGTCGCCACAACGGTCTTCTGCGCAACCGGCTTCTTCGGAGAGGCCGGGTCGGTGACCGTGACCTTGAGAGTGGATTTGCCCTCATGGAAGAAGAGCGGCTTCACGACAATCTGTCCCTGGTCGATGTCTGTGTCCACCTGCACCTGCGCCAGACCGTTCTCGCTGACAGGTTCCATCCAAACGGTCTGCCAGATTCCGGTTGTGCGGGTGTAGTTGCAGTTCACTGACCTGAACTGAAGCGACTGCTTTCCGGCAGGCTGTTTTCCGCCGCGGAGGTCGCTGGTGGCGTAAACCACGAGAGAGTGCGTCTGTCCGGCCTTCACGAACGGAGTGATGTCGAACGAGAATGAACTTGTACCGCCGAAATGACGTCCGACAAGCTTTCCGTCGATATAGACCTCAGACTTATAATACACAGCGCCGAAGTTGAGGCGTACGTTCCTGCCTTCCCATTCCGCAGGCACGGTTATGTTCCTGTGATACCACACGCCTTCAATGAAATCGGTGTGCCCGACTCCGGAAAGCCGGCTCTCCGGTGAGAACGGAACGAGAATCTTGCCGTCGAAGCCCGCTGATTTTGCAAATCCCTTTTCATAGCCGGAGGCTACATTGTCAATTGAATAAGTCCATTCGCCATTGAGATTGACCCAGTCGGCACGTTCAAACTGAGGACGCGGGTATTCCGGTCTCGGAATCGAAGAACCCGCATTCGCGGCTGTCGGTAGCGCAATCGCCGCAGTCAGCGCGAGCGCAGAGAAGAATGTCTTTAATTTCATTCCTTTAAGAAATTAGTGTTAATTTAGAATACCTGTGTCAGCACAACGGCTCAAACGGCCGCAACGGGGACAAAGGTACAAAAAAATGTGCACATCCGCATCGGGTTATATGACTGAATCGCCGCAGTCTCCACCCGAATCGCCGCCGAAAGAATCGACGGCACGGCGGACGGAACCATATTCGAGCAGAAGCCCTCGGGCGCGGTCATAGTCCTTCAAGCCGGTTTCCGCCATTATCATCCTCGTGCCACGGTCAATCAGCTTGCTGTTGGTCAGCTGCATATCAATCATGCGGTTGCCCCGCACATGACCGAGCCGGATCATCACCGCAGTGGAAATCATGTTCAGAATCAGTTTGGTGGCAGTCCCGGCCTTCATGCGGGTGCTGCCCGTGACGAACTCCGGCCCGACAACTGCGGCTATGGGAATCTCGGCGGCTTCGGCAAGAGGCGTGTCCGAGTTGCAGGTTATGCAGGCTGTCAGGAGACCTTTTGCGCGGGCGGTCTTCACCGCACCTATTACATAAGGGGTCGTTCCCGAGGCCGCTATCCCCACAAGCGTGTCGGCCGGAGTCGGGCTGAATGCGAGAATGTCCTTCCAACCCTGCTCCGGGTCGTCCTCCGCGCCCTCCACGGCCCGGCGTATCGCGCCGTCACCGCCGGCTATAAGGCCTATGACGCGGTCGGACGGAGCACCGAATGTCGGAGGAATCTCCGACGCATCGACAATTCCGAGCCTGCCGCTTGTGCCCGCGCCGATGTAAAACAGCCGCCCGCCCTGCCTCATGCGGGATACCACGCCATCAACAAGCATCCCTATCTCCGGAATGACGGCACCGACCGCCTCGGGAACTGTCCTGTCCTCATTATTGATGCCCTCCAGGATTTCCTCGGTCGTCATAGCGTCCAAGTTGCTGTAATTCGACTGCTGTTCAGTTATCTTCATTCTTGAAATGATATTCTATCAATCCGTCAATCGGAGATTTCACAATTTTGCCGACAGTCATTTTGAGGGAGGAAGCACGATGCTCTATCTCATTGCGACATAGCCAGGCAATCGAGCCGCAGAGATAGACAGGGTAGCGCTCGAAATCAAAGTCCTGATAATGCAGGCACCTGTCAAAAAATGTCATGATTCCTTCACAAAGAAAAAGACCGGCGTACTTCTGTCCGGCGACAGTAACCTCCATGTCATCAAATTCGCCCTCCGACTCCGGTCTCGCCCATTTGTAGATGAAAGGGAAAAAGGAGGCGAGGTAGCGGCTCGGGGCTTCCGAACGATAGACCTTTTCGATAACAGTTTCATAATCAAGAGAATATCTCTCCTGTAAGGCATCAAGCATATCCTTCGGAATCAGATTTCGCACATAATCGGCCAGCAGCGTCTTTCCGAACCATGCGCCGGAACCCTCGTCGCCAAGGATAAACCCGCCGCCATGTCCCGCCTTCACAATATCCTTCCCGTCATAAAAGCAGCTGTTCGACCCGGTGCCCAATATCCCCACGATTCCGGGCTCTGTTCCGCACAAGGCGCGCGCCGCACCGAGCAAGTCCGAAAGGACATTCACCACGGCCTTCGGGAACATGAACCCGAAAGCATATTCCAGCGTCTCCACGGCCTTCCCGGATGTCGCCCCCGCGGAATAAAACCATATTTCCGAAACGCTTTCTACCGTAAGGCAGGTTTTCCCGTCTTCGCTCGTGCTCAATGACACCAGACGATCCGAAGCATGCAGCGCGGCGAACTGCGCGAAGGCAGAATGCACGGCGAACACTATTTCATCAGGAGCGGACAGCGCCAGGTTCACGCCCTGAGTTTCAAATCTATCCACCTTGCCGCCCGGGCCGATTGCCGCCCAGTCGCACTTGGTCGCGCCGTTGTCAGCAATAAGGACATATCTGCCCCCGTCCTTCCTGCCGCCCTCTTTTTCAGAGGATTCCGTCACGGACTTTTTTCCCCGGAACCACATCATATAATCTCCCTGATTTTTGCGGCGGCAGCATCACCCAACCTCGACTTGGTCTGAATGTGCTCTCTGATTGACGACACGAACGAATTGGACTCGAAGCTTGAACCGCGCACCTGCTCAAAGTCCTGAATCCGGCGCTGCTCACCTCCGTCAGCGCCGAAGCTGGTCATTGCGGACAGGCCGAACTCCTTGCGGGCGTCTTCATAGACCATGTTGTCAAGCGTGACCACAGAATCCTTCCAGCGTCCGACAAGGCCGAGCATATCCTCTGCGGAGGCTTCGGCCAGATCTATGCCGTAATATTCCCGTATGATTCTGTATGCCCATGTCCATTCATAATCATAATACTTTCCGTGAATCGCGGCAAATCCGGAGGTAATCTCATCCACAGACGAGATTTCCCCGTTCTGAATCCTGTCCATAAGTTTCTCTACTGCGGAACGAGGGGCAATCAGACCGGAGAGGTCCACCCAATGCACGAGCCCGGTATCCGACTCCGGCCTTAAAGCCTCGCGGAGGCCTTCAATGTCCCGGAATTCGGCACTCATCAGTTTGGTTATGAAGGAGTTGCCAAGAAACTTATCAACGGCAAGCCCATAATATCTCAGCCCCTTCAGAAGCGATGTTCTCTTTATGACGCCGCTCTGATAGGAATATGAGACCGAATTCTCGCCGGATGTCTTCTGAAGGTCGCGGAGAATTTCCATGGCCCGGAGCATCTTGTTCACGGTATATGGGCTCAGCAGGTTGTAGTTTATCATGTCCAGCTTGTCCGGATCCCTGCGTCCGTCCCTCTGAGGCCATTTCTTCGCGTCACGGATTGTCCCGACCGACTTGAGGTTCGCGCCGGGCATTATGTACGAAGTACCCTGATTCTCAATAAGATAGGAAAAAGGCAAATCCGAAGTGTCCTGATGGCTGACATGCCGTCCCATCACGAGGGAAAAGGCGCCGACCTTGGCAGGCCAGAGGATGTAGGAGTCCGACGTCGTCTTGGCCCCGCGCTCCATGATTCCCTGATGAATCGGGCCCAGTTTGTACATATGGTTACTCTGGTTCGAGCCGGAGCCGGCGTTCATGAACGAGAACATCCCGGCGATAAGGAGCGTCGATTTGTGGTGCGTGACCGTATAGGGACCGGCAAATATCGCGCAGGCCTCGCCGTTTTCGCCCTGACAGTTGCTGAAGAAGAGCGAGTCCGAGGCAGAGTAGTTGTGTCCGAGGTGGCAGGCCTGTCCCACGAAACAGCGTGAGAAGGTCACGCCGTCCTCGACTGAGGAGCCGCTGCAGACTATGAAATCATCGCCGATAACGCCCACGCCTATGTGAACCGGAGCGACCTCGTTGGAGTTGAGGCTTCCGTTCTTGAGCCGCGCCGCACCCTCTATCTTGCAGAAGTCGCCGACCTTCACGTTCTTTATGTACCCGGCATCGACGATGGTCACGTGCGAACCGATATATCCCGTCGGGGAAGAGACGCCGGCGACATACCTTCCGATGAGTTCGCGAAGCCGGCCGATGAGTTCCGGACGATGGCGATAGAGAGCCATGATGTATGCGGTCTGTGCCGTGAGCCTGTCGAATATGACCACCTCGCGCCCGCCGGTCTCGTTGAGAACCGAAGCTTCGACGCCGTTCCCGAACGAGGACGGGCCGTCCGTCAGGATGATGTCGACATTCTCGATGAACGTGTCATGACCTATATCATAATTGGCGATATAGTTCTTGACATTCTCTATGCAGCAGTCGTCGCCCACGGTGACATTGTGCAGGGTCGCGTGATAGAGGCCCGAGTGCTTCTTCATCCCTCCGGGGAGCATAAACTCCTTGCTGAAGGCGCCGATGCGGACTTTCCCGGAAAACCGCACGGAACGCACATGGTCAGTCGAGAAACCCGCCCCGACTTCTATCCCGGTCCAATCATCCGCGGAACACGCCTGCGACTCCAGCGCCGCGATTTCACTTTTCGTAAGTTTTCTGTATTTCATAAGCCTTTGGTTGTATGATTGTTTGCATAATTTCTAATCCTTTGTCTGTTCCAAGGCGGAAACGGCAGCAGCCGCATCATCGTACCGATACCCGCGTCCGAGCGCAAAACGCAGCAGCTTAATCTTCCGCTGAGGATCGTCACCGAGAGCATTTCGCCTCACCGCGAGCAGCCTGTCCAGCCTTGCGGCGGCGCGGCCGGCATCAATTTCGGCAATCCCAGCGTCAATGTCATCGCTGGAAATGCCCTTGCACGAGAGCGCATGGCGTATCTTCACTTCGCCCCAACCGGAAATCGACGACTTTTCACGTGCATAGGCCGCACAGTAGCGGCGGTCATTCACATAGCCGTCCTCTATCAGCGATTCGACCACTGTATCCGCCCCCGTCACATCGCCGTCAAGAGCCCTCTGCACCTTTTCCTGAATGTCAGAGACGCAGTACTCCCGTCGCGAGCACAGATTCCGCATTCTCGAAAGAATCTTCTGAACGTCAGCGCCTCCAGCCATACAAATCAGAAATTATAGCCGAAGCTGAGGTAAAGACCGAAATGATGTATGACGTCAGACCAGTTGACATTCGCCGTAATCGGTCCGAAAATCGTATTGTAGGAATACTCGAGCGCAAAGCCGTACATTCCCCGCCCGGCAGTGATGTCACGGAAGGAGTCAAAGGTGTAGAGGCAGTTGGCGATTCCTGTTATATAGTGATTCTTGGCGACGTTGAAACGCAGGTCGGCCCGCGCCACACCGAGCTTTGGGCTCAGCATCATGAGCCGAGGGATTCCGGCGAAAGGAATCTGCTGTTCGAGATAGCGTCCCCCAATCTGCCCGCCGACGGCATTGGCGAACACAACCGGAGACTTGTCCCCGAACTGACAGCGGGCATTCAGTGACGGGATGAAGGCGAAGACCTTTCCTGCCGGAACCACCGCCGTGAAATCCATGTTCACAGTGTGCAGGCCGCCGTTCCGGAGGCTGTGCACATAGTCCGTGAAAGTCCAGTCATATGCCAGCCCGAACTTTACTCCCCTTGTAGGGAAATGCCCCCGGTCAAAATTATCGACCTTCCCGTCGATGTGGAGGCTCATGTAGTTCGAGAGGGCTTCCATCGGCCTGTAGCTTTCACTGAAATATGAACCGAGGAACGTGTCCGACGTATCGTCATAGAAAAGGTCGTTGCGAAGCCCGAGCTTAACGTCGAAGTAGGACCACTTGAGACCGGAAACGAACACCTCCTGACGGGACGACAGATAGTCGAGCATCGGCCAGTTGTTCCTCGAACTGAACACCTTGGCCTGAGCCCATCTTACCGAGGCGGAGGCATTGAGGGTCGGGAACTCGGGAGAATCGTAGGAATAGCGGAGCTTGAACTCGGGATTCATGCTGAGCTTCGTGTCAAAGTTCAGTGTCGAACCCTGAATCCTGTTGGCGAACAGACCTATGTTGAAGACAGCCGTGACGAACTCCTCAGTGTCTGCCCTCATCCCTATTCCGAGCTGATGTATCGGTCCCTTCTTGCAGGTGATGTCCAGGTCGAAAGGCTCTGTCCTGCCGTGCAGTTCGTAGGAAACGTAATCATATGCGCCCGTCGCATAGACCTGCGCCATCGCGTGCGAAATCCGCTCGTACGAGAGCGTATCCCCCGGATGGATGTCTATTTTCTTCTTGAGAATCCTCTCTTCCGTAGCTCCCACTCCGGACATCTTAACGTCACGGATTTTCACCGGGCGGTTTCTCAGGTTGATGGCATGGGGTCCCGCAAGCCTAAGCGAGTCTTCCCCCACCCGACGCTTTATGGCTACCAGCAGGGAATCCTTTTCCCGCGCCGCCTCATAGCCGTTGTGAATCAGCTTGTCGACATTCTCCTTGGAAAAGCTCAGCATATTCAGTCCCATGAGATCAGGCCGTATCGAGACGTCAGGGATATAGACATTCCGCTCATATACCTCCCTCTCGAACATATCCATGCTGTGGGAGACGATGTCTCCGAAATTGCGTATCTGCGCGCCGGGCTTAGGAGGCGAGGTCACATCGACGCCTATTATTATGTCCGCGCCAAGCTGCTTCGCTATGTCAGTCGGGTAGTTGTCCCTCATGCCGCCATCGACAAGGACGAGACCGTCATATCTCACCGGAGTGAACACGCCGGGAATGGACATTGTCGAACGAAGCGCCGTGTTAATCGGGCCGTCGTACCAGACCTTTGTTTTTCCCGAGGCCAGATCCGTGGAGACGCAGGCGTAGGGGACCGGAAGGTCAATGAAGTCCATAGGGTCCTGATAGCCAATGGTGAGCGAACTGAAAAGATTGGAGATGTTCTGCCCATAGACATAGCCCGAAGGCAGGCTTCCCAGCAGGTTGTCCTTGAAGACATGACTTATATGGTCGTCATCTGCATCTATGTGTATGTCAGCCTGCATCCTCTTCGCAGGCTCGACGTTCTGCGTTCCGTCGGCATAGTAGAACGGCATGGATATGAGATACTTCTCCTTGTATTTTGTCCTGCTGTAGGAGACATACTCACGCGGCAGCTTGTCGCGCATGAGGGCGTTCCAGTCGAGGCTGCGGATGAGCGTGTCTATCTCGCGGTAGTCATAGCCCATCGAGGTCAGTCCGCCCATAAGCCCTCCGATGCTCGTGCCGAGGACGAGGTCCACTGGTATCTTGAGGGAGTCAAGATAGTGCAGCACGCCGATGTGGGCCGCCCCCTTGGCCCCGCCGCCGCTCATCACGAGCGCGACGGTAGGACGGCGCTGACGGATAGAGTCCAGACGGGCCTTCATCCGCTCCATCATTACCGAATCCTCAATGGGGGAAACGCTGCGCCCGAAATAAGTCCTGCGCGGATAGTCCTGCGCGGACAATTCAATGGTCGCGGCGCATGACAGAGCCGCAACTGCAAACACAAGGAAACGTGAAACAAACTTCTTCATAACCAACGCCTTAATCCGCATTACTGACCTTCTGTTTTCATGCCGTCCGTTTCGGAACCGGCGGTTTTCGCCGCACGCTTCGCGGCGTGTTCCCCGGCAAGCAGGCCGCAGGCGGCAAGAATGTCCTCGCCCCGGGAAGCCCGTATGGTGGCGACGATTCCGGAGTCGTTCAGACGTCGGCGGAACGCCTCCATAGCCGCAGGGGATGACGTCCTGTACGGGAAGTCCGGAATCTGATGGAAACGGATGAGGTTCACCCTACATTCAAGATGCCGGAGCAGTCTGACCAGCGCGTCGGCGTGCCGGATACTGTCATTGAATCCCCCGAACATGGTGTATTCGAAGCTGACACGCCTCTGACCGCTGAAATCGTATTTTTCAAGCAGGCGGACGACCTCAGTTATGGACCATGCCTTCTGCGCCGGCATCAGGCTCAGGCGCTCCTCCGGAAAAGGGTCATGGAGACTGACGGCGATGTGGCAGCGGCAGTCTTCCATAAATCTCTTCAGAGCCGGCAGGACACCTATCGTGGAGACGGTAATCCGCTTGGGGCTCCAGGCGAATCCCCACTCCGCCGTCAGAATCTCTATCGCCCGCATGACATTGTCGTAGTTGTCCAGAGGCTCGCCCATACCCATGAAAACGGCGTTGGTGAGCGCGTCGCTCTCATCCACGGAGAGGAACTGAGAAATAATTTCCCCGGCGGTGAGATTGCCATGGAACCCCTGTCGGCCGGTCATGCAGAACCTGCATCCCATGCGGCAGCCCGACTGGGACGACACACATAGCGTGGCGCGCTCACCATCGGGAATCATCACGGCCTCAACGGCGGTTTCCTCGGATCTCCCGGGCACAGGGAAGAGATATTTCTCCGTCCCGTCAGACGAAGTCATCACGTTCACCGGCGTGACAAGTCCAAGTTCATACTTCTCCGAAATCCTTGCACGAGCCGTCTTTGAGAGGTTTGTCATCCCGTCTATCGAGCGGACCTTCTTCCGGTACATCCACTGTGCAATCTGCCCGGCAGTGAACTTCGGCAGCCCAAGCGACAGCGCCATTTCCTGCAATTCATAGAGATTCTTTCCGAGAAGCGTTTCCTTCATGACAGACTGAGATTCAAATTTTGTTCAACGGCGACACGCATCCGGGTTTTTATTTGCTCACGAGACCGAGCTTCTCCATCAGGGCCTCCGGCTGAGGGTCGTGCCCCCTGAACCTCCGGTAGAGAACGGCAGCGTCCTCGGAATCTCCCTTGGAGAGGATGTTGTCGCGGAAGCTGTGGCTCACCTCGGTGTTGAATATGCCCTTCTCCTTGAACAGGGAGAAGGCGTCGGCCTCAAGGACCTCGGCCCACTTGTAGGAGTAGTAGCCCGCCGAATATCCTCCGGCGAATATGTGGGAGAACGAGGTTGAGATGCAGGTCTCAGGGATGGTGACTGACACGGCATACGGTTCGAGCGTCTTCTTCTCAAACGTCAGGACATCAAGGTTTTCCGGCAGTGAAGGCAGTGAATGCCAGGCCATGTCGAGCAGGCCGAACTGGAGTTGACGAACCTGAGAGTAGCCGGCAAGGTAGTTCTTAGCGGCAACTATCTTGTCTATAAGCTCGGCAGGGATGTTCTCTCCGGTCTGATAGTGCTTCGCGAACGTGTCGAGATACTCCGGCTCGAATCCCCAGTTCTCCATTATCTGGGACGGAAGTTCGACGAAGTCCCGCGCCACGGACGTTCCGGTTATTGAAGGATAACGGCCCTCGGCAAGTATGCCGTGGAGAGCATGGCCGAACTCGTGGAGGAATGTGGTGAACTCGTCGTGCGTGAGTAGCGACGGGGCGGTAGATGTAGGCTTGCTGAAGTTGGTGACTATACTTACGAACGGCCTCTTTTCCACTCCGTTCTCGATGCTCTGTCCCCTGAACTCCGTCATCCATGCGCCGCCTCTCTTGCTTGCACGCGGGAAGAAGTCCGCATAGAACAGGGCCTTGTGCACCCCGTTCTCATCGGTCACGTCATAGACCTTCACGTCCTTGTGATAGCCGGGAATGTCCTTGCGGAGGGTAAAGTTCAGCCCATAGAGCCTATGTGCGAGGTCAAACACGGCGTCGATGCAGTTTTCGAGCCTGAAATAAGGCTTGAGAAGTTCCTCGTTCAGGGAATATTTAGCCTCCTGATAGCGCTCGGACCAGAAGGAGAAATCCCACGGCATCAGTTCGCTGTCCTCAAAGCCGTTTTCCTTCGCGTAGGCCAGAATCTCCGCGACCTCTGCCTTGGCAAACGGAAGAGATGGTATCACAAGCCGCGCAAGGAAATCGTTGACGGTCTTGGTGTTCTTCGCCATCCTTTCCTCAAGGGCATAGTCGGCATAAGTACCGTAACCGAGAATGTCAGCCGTCTTTATGCGGAGGTCGATTATCTTCTTCACATTGTCGCGGTTGTCGAACTCTCCGGAAACAGCCCGCGTGTTGTATGCCATATACATCTGACGGCGAAGCTCCCGCACCTTGCTGAACTTCATGAACGGTCCGTAGCTCGGATAGTCAAGAGTGAATGCCCAGCCTTCCAGTCCCTTCTCCCTGGCGGTCTCCGCAGCCGCATCAACCACATACTGCGGAAGTCCGTCAAGTTCCGTAGAGTCGGTGACATTCAGCGTGTAGGCGTTGGTCGCCGCAAGGACATTTTTGCTGAAGGAGAGCGTCGCGAGCGAGAGTTCCTCGGAAAGGCGGCTGTATTCAGCCTTGTCCTCCTCCCCGAGATTGGCCCCGTTGCGCGCGAACGACCTGTAGGAATTTTCAAGAATGCGCATCTGGTCCTGTTCAAGTCCAAGACTTTCCCTCTTGTCATAGACAGCCTTCACCCTCCGGAACAGCTTGTCATTCAGAGTGACGTACATCGAATATTCCGTAAGCTTCGG
The DNA here is from genome assembly GCA_002439805.1 of Bacteroidales bacterium UBA6408. Lineage (GTDB taxonomy): Bacteria > Bacteroidota > Bacteroidia > Bacteroidales > UBA932 > Cryptobacteroides. The sequence continues at coordinate 4,799 of DJPQ01000019.1, read as the reverse complement.
AGAAACCTCCTCGGCAATCTTCTGCATCTCGTCGTCGGTGTCGGCCTCCATGAGATTGAAGAATATCCCGGAAACTCTCTCCAGCGTCTGCCCGGCATATTCCATAGCCTCTATCGTGTTGGCAAAAGTCGGCTCCTCCTCATTGTTGGCTATGTCATCGATTTCTGCCTTGGCCTCTCTGATTCCCTGTTCAAATGCAGGAAGATAGTGTTCATTTCGGATTTTGTCGAACTGCGGAGCGCCATAAGGCAGTTTCGACTCCGTCAAAAGCGGATTTTCCATATTACAAGAAGTGACAGTCGCGAGCGCGATGCCCGCTGCAAAAACAAACTTTTTCATTCTTATACCTACTATATATTTATATCGCGACATACACGGGCGCACTTTGTCCCCTGCACAACCAATCTGCAAAGTTAGTCAAAATTTCACGACCCAAGGTTTTTTTGTCACATTCTTGATATGGAGAAGACTCTGGTATCCGTGAGATTATAGCGTATGTCGAAGCAGCAGCACTCGCTGTAACGTGGACGGCGCTGACAGCAGGTCATATAGTCGGGATTGAAGCCACGGAAAATCATCTGAGTGATGTCGAGGCTCAGTATGTTCTCACGAAGCAGAGCCCGAAGCACGGAATAGTTCCGCGTGAGTATTCTCATGACGTTGGTCTTGTTCCTTATGCTGAGCTTTCTCTCCCCGTAGTTGTAGCGGTTCTTGCAGGAATCGCAGCAATATAGCCTGTCATTCCTTCCATACGGAACAGGCTCGCCGCACTCCAGACAGCGCCTCACATATTCATTGTTCTCTTCATTGAAACCGTAACCCATAAGACCGATGTTTTCCATGATGCAAATATGGCGAGCGAAAATGACAATCACAAGAGACGGTACCCAAGTGTAATGAATTGTGCCGCAATTTTTTATATTTTTTGACATTTCGACGGAATATATAATTTTTTCTTTATGTCACGGAACTGTCTTCACATTTCAAAATTTCGAAAAAGTCTCAAAAAAAATTTATATGCCCATATAAAAAAGCGACATAAAACATAAATTCCGAAATAAATCGGCCCGGCAGGCATACCGAAGCATTGATGCTCAGAACTTTTTTGCAGTACTTTGCGGCACGCGGCGGTGAAGAGAGCTCCTGAGCCGGCGCGGACAGAAAGGGCGCTTTCCGGAAAGCGTCCAGAAAATAATCAAACAAATCATCAATTCAGAAACATGGAAACAATCAACAGAGTGGAACTTCAGGGAACTGTAGGCAACATCAGGATGCAGGAAGCAGGAGAGAGGAAAGTGCTCCATTTCTCGCTCGTGACGAACAGGGTCGGACGCAACAAGGACGGCGAGAACATCGTCGAGTCCTGCTGGCACAACGTGGAGGCGTGGGAAGGCCCGAACATCGCGGATTTCTCGAAAATCGTGAAAGGCTGCAACGTGCACCTGTTCGGAAGAATCCGGTACTCGAAATATGTCGGCAGCGACAAAATCGAGAGAACCGGCACGGACATAATCGCGACAAAGCTTGAAATTGTCGAGGACGGGGCGGCATAGCCCTGCTGTCTGCCGGAAGTCCGAACGGGGAATTGACATGGACTTCCGGCTTCTTTCACCGTTCGTCCGCATTTATTTGTGTATGTGGGGGAATACGGCATTATCCGAGGACATATCTCCGATGCGGGATATTGCAGGAAGCGAGTTTTTTGATAAATTTGCGGCAAAATACTCATAAAAATGCTACGAAAAGTCAGAATCGCTCTCGCGGCGGTCTTCTTCACGGGGATTACGCTGCTTTTCCTTGACTTCACCGGAGTCCTGCACCTCTATCTCGGATGGATGGCGAAGATTCAGTTCATTCCGGCCGCGCTCGCGCTCAATTTCGGAATTGTCGCGGCGCTGGTGCTGCTCACGCTGCTGCTTGGCAGGGTCTATTGCTCGGTCATCTGCCCGCTCGGAGTCATGCAGGACATAATCTCATGGATTCACGGAAAGATTAAAAAGAAGAATCTCTACCGGTTCAAGTACCGCAGGCCGCTTACGGCACTGCGCTACACGGTGATGGTCGCGTTCATCGCGGCAATGGCTCTCGGAGTCACCTCCATAGCCGCCCTCATCGCTCCCTACAGCGCGTACGGAAGAATCGCGACGGAACTGTTCGCTCCTGTCTATCGGGGATGCAACAACCTTCTCGCGATGATTGCGGAACATTTCGACAGCTATGCGTTCTACTCAACAGACGTATGGATCAAGAGCGTGCCGACATTCGTCGTCGCGGCAGTGACATTCGCGCTGCTCGCGGTTCTTTCCTGGAAATGGGGAAGAATCTGGTGCGACAGCATCTGTCCCGTGGGTTCTCTGCTCGGCCTCGTTTCGCGGTTCAGCCTTTTCGCGCCGGTGATTGACACGGACAAATGCCGGAACTGCGGGCTGTGCGGGAGGCGCTGCAAATCCTCTTGCATCGACACTGCGAACCACCGCGTTGACTACAGCCGCTGCGTGGCTTGCATGGACTGCCTGTCGGTCTGCCGCGACGGTGCGATTCAGTATAAGTTCAGATACGGGAAGAATACCGCAGGGACGGGCGGCGCGGAAGAAACTGTCGCCAATGGCGGGGAACAGATTTCCTCAGCAGCGGAGGAAATGCAGACAACCACCACCGGCAAGCCGGAGAACGGTACGCGCCGCGAGTTTATAAAGGCCACGGCAATCACTGTCGGGACACTTGCGGCGGCCGAGATGGCGCGTCCGGTGGAAGCGGCCGCCCAGCAGATGAAGGTCGATGGAGGGCTGATTACTCTTCCCGAGAAGAAGGCTCCGAAGAGAGAGACTCCTCTCAAGCCGGCCGGTTCCGGAAGCCTCAGGCACTTCACGGACCACTGCATTGCCTGCCAGCTCTGCGTCTCCGCCTGCCCGAATCATGTGCTGAGACCATCTACGAGCCTTGACACGCTGATGCAGCCGGAGATGTCCTACGAAAAGGGCTACTGCCGTCCGGAATGTACGAGATGCTCGTCAGTCTGCCCGGCAGGGGCAATTGCAGAGGTGAGCCGCGAGGAGAAATCTTCCATTCAGATAGGACACGCCACAGTCGATTACAGACTCTGCGTCGCGGCTGCCGAAGGGGTCAAGTGCGGCAACTGCGCAAGGCACTGTCCGGTCGGGGCGATACGGATGGTGCGCAAGGATGGGCCAGACAAGGATTCCGTGAGGATTCCGGCCGTCAATGAGGAGCGCTGCATAGGGTGCGGGGCCTGCGAATACAACTGTCCTGCCGCCCCGCTGAGCGCGATTCATGTGGAGGGACACGCCGTCCACAAGGAATTGTAGAACCGGCACAATGGTGCAGAAAGTCCGCCGCGGGAGGCGGAACAAGAACTTGAAGTAACAGTCTGATTTATGAAAATATGAAAAGAAGAGAATTCATAAGGGTGAGCGGGATGGCTGCGGCAGCGGCGGCGACCGCAGGGACACTTGCGGGCTGCGCTGAAAACGGACGGGACGAGACAAAGGCCGGCGGATCCGCCGAAGCGGCAGACGGCGGAGAAATGACATACAGGACAGACCCGAAGACAGGGGACAAGGTCAGCGTGCTCGGCTACGGGTGCATGCGCTGGCAGATGAAAAAGGACGGGGACGGCAAGGACATAATCGATCAGGATTCGGTGAACGAACTCGTGGATTACGCCCTCGCCAACGGCATCAACTACTTCGACTCCTCCCCAGTCTATCTTCAGGGACAGAGCGAGGCGGCCACGGGGCTCGCGCTGAGCCGCCATCCGAGGGAGTCATACTATATAGCGACGAAGCTCTCCAACTTCAGCAACTGGACGCGGGAGAACTCGATGCTCATGTACCGGAAGTCCTTCGAGAACTTCCGGACGGACTACATAGACTACTACCTTCTGCACAGCATAGGGCGGAGCATGGAGGACTTTGAAAACAGGTATGTGAAGAACGGAATGCTGGATTTCCTGCTCAAGGAACGCGAGGCCGGACGGATAAGGCATCTCGGATATTCGTTTCACGGCAAGGAAGCCATGTTCGACGAACTGCTCAAGACCCACGATAAATACCATTGGGACTTCATCCAGATTCAGATGAATTACCTTGACTGGGACTATGCGGACGGCAGGAACAGCAACGCGAGACACATGTACGAGGAACTTTCAAAACGCGGAATCCCTGTCGTGATCATGGAGCCGCTGCTCGGCGGCCGTCTGTCCAAGGTCTCTGACAATGTGGCGGAAAAGCTCAAGCAGCGCGACCCGTCGTCAAGCGTGGCGTCGTGGGCATTCAGATTCGCCGGCGCCCCGGAGGGCGTGCTCTGCGTGCTGAGCGGAATGACCTACATAGAGCACCTTAAGGACAACCTGAAGACCTGCTCCCCTCTCAAACCGCTGACGGAAGAAGACGAGAAGTTTCTGATGGACGTGGCCGAACTGATTCACAGCTACCCGACCGTACCGTGCAACGACTGCAAGTACTGTATGCCATGCCCTTACGGCATCGACATCCCGGCAATCCTGCTGCACTACAACAAATGCGTAAATGCAGGTCTCGTTGTACCGCAGCCAGAAACGGGTGACGAGAATTTCAGCGAGGAGATGAGGGCGTACAGGAAAGCCCGCCGTGCCTATCTCATCAGCTACGGACGCAGCATAGAGAGAGTACGGCAGGCAAACCGGTGCATCGGCTGCGGACAGTGCATGAGCCATTGCCCGCAGAGCATTCAGATTCCTAATGAGCTGCACCGTATTGACCGCCTCGTCGAAAAACTGCGGAGAGGAGAATAAAAGCGGC
>DJPQ01000076.1:94399-102081 GCA_002439805.1 Bacteroidales bacterium UBA6408 | reverse complement strand
AATGACCTCGGAGGCTACTACTCGCCGTCGTGGATGCCGGTCGCCGAGGCAAGGCATACGGGCGGCACGGCGCAGCGCACCTACTGGGACCAGCAGAAGATTCTCAGCGAGACCACTCTGAACTGGAAGAAGACGCTCCGCAGACGCCACAGCCTCGAACTCCTTGCCGGGTTCACGGCGAGCCGCAGGACACAGGACAATTCTGCCTACAAGGGCACGGGGTTCCTGAACGACGAGGCCGGCTACAACAACATGGCGGCAATCGCAAATTCGCGCAGCTACACCGCGAGCTCCTACAGGTATCTGAAAACCACCATGTCAGTGCTCGGCAGGGTCAACTACAACTACCGCCGGCGCTACTACCTCACCTTCACCGCACGTGCGGACGGGGCGTCCAACTTCTCCTCCAATCGCAAATGGGGCTTCTTCCCTGCCGCCGCATTCCGCTGGTCGATTTCCAACGAGGAATTCCTGCGTGACGCTTACTGGCTGAACGACCTGTCGCTCAGGGTGAGTGCCGGACGCAGCGGAAATGACGCGATTTCGTCCTACCTGTCGATGGCCACGGTGCAGACCGACCGCAGCTCGTGGGTGTTCGGGGACAATCAGCTGATGGTCACGATGCCGGCGCGCCTCGCAAATCCGTACCTCACGTGGGAGACGACCGACTCATATAATGTGGGGCTCAACTTCTCCGCATGGAAATCACGAGTGACGCTTGAGGCGGACGCCTACTATTCCAGAACGTCGGACCTGCTGCTTAGCGTCCGCAATGCCCAGACAACTGGCTACAACACCTATTTCGCGAACATGGGCAGCACCCGGAATATGGGTGTGGAACTCTCTCTTACGACCAAGAACGTGATGGTCAGCAACTTCGAGTGGACGTCAGTGTTCACGATTTCGCATAACTCTCAAATGGTTCTAGATTCCGGAGCCGGCGACGAGGTTGTGCCGACAGTAATGAACCCGCGCAGCAGCACGCAGTACATCTACGGCTACCGGAAGGGCTATCCGGTCAACGCCCTTTGGGGCTACCGCTATGCCGGAGTATGGCACAGCCGGGACGAGATTGACCGAAACAATTATACGCGGACATACGTGTCCAACATACGGGACGGCGCAAACGGCAGCAATGTCGGCCGTGCCCGCTATGTCGATGTGAACGGGGACGGCAACCTCAATCAGGACGACCTCGTCTGCCTCGGCAGTTCCGACCCTGTGGCCTACGGCGGTTTCCAGAACAACTTCAAGCTTTGGGGACGGCTTAACGTCAACCTCTATTTCGCATACTCCATAGGCGGAAAGATGTACAATCTCTCCGAACTTTGGCTCGGCTCGACCGGCAGTTCCTACAACAAGTACCGTTATGTGCTCGACTGCTGGCATCCTGTCCGCAATCCGGACTCGAACATCCCGGCGGCAGGCTATCAGGACAACCTCGCGTCAGACTTCTACGTCCACGACGCATCGTTCCTGCGTCTTAAGTCGCTCACAGTCAGCTATAATATCCTGCTGAGCCGCTGGTCGAAGGTGTTCAAGAGCCTGAACGTCGGCGTGAGCGGTGAAAACCTGTTCCTGCTCAAGCGCTATAACGGCTTCGATCCGGATGTATCCACAAGCGGAACCGTCAGACGTCTCGACAACGGCTCGTTCCCGCGTCCGAGGACATACACCCTCAATCTTGAACTCAAATTCTAATGGGAGGTGATGATATGAAAAGGATTACTCTCAATATTAAACGGATTTGTCTTCCTGTGTTGCTGACGCTTGCATTCGCCCTGACCGGCTGCTCTTTGAAAGAAAGGCTTATCAGCGACAGCGAAACCAAGGACTACTACACGACAACGGCAGAAGTGCGCACGGGACTGAATGCCTGCTACAATGCCATACGCGCCCAGCTTGCCGGGAATGGTTTCTGGGAGGCGACCGAGTGCGCGACAGACCTCATCCTTCTGAACCAGTCAATGCGCTATGACGCGACTCTCGACATATCGCCGACCAAGCCTGCGATAGCCTCCTCCGTGTGGCAGTACAGTTACCTCGGAGTCATGAGGGCAAACGGCATGCTCGCGGCGATAGACCGTTCCGTTGCCAGGGGCCGTTTCTCCGATGACGAGGCGCTTCCTCTGCGGGGCGAGGCCGTGGTGCTCCGCGCGTTCTTCTACTACTTGCTGACCTGCACGTTCGGTGACGTTCCCTTCTATACGGAAGAAGTGACCTACGAGAACCGCCCGCGCATCGCCTCGCTTCCGAGAATGTCTGCGGACGACACGAGGAACAGCCTGATTGCCGAACTTGAGCACTATCTTTTTCCGGAGTCTCTCGGCGGGCTTGAGGCCCTTGAACTGAGGCGCAGCTATGACGGTACTTCAGTGAGCCGTCTCGGGGCTGCGGCCGGGCTCATGATTGCCGCGAAATTCTGCCTGTGGAACAAAAAATGGGACGAGGCCGTGAAAGTCATCGGTGTGCTTGAGGACATCTACGGACACTATAGCGCCTCTCCGTCCGCCTTCGGGGTGGACTATCCTCTGTCGGACATTCCTTTTTCGAGGAAATATGTCCCGGAATCAATCCTTGAACTGCCGAATACATTCGAGGAATATGGCCTTCAGGTAACGGGCAACATTGCCATGATTGCGTCACCTTCACATAACTACGGCTCACCGGAGGGTTCGGACGATGAATTTGCGCACACCGACGTCTATGACGGAATCGGCATCCCCGAACTCGGCAGCGACGCGCGCATATCGACTCCTGCGCGTCCGACGACCTATTATTTCATGACGGTTCTGCCTTACACTGGCCCGGATCTCCGTTCCGGGGACTATTCGGACGGCGCGTCGTCTTCGAGAAATGGTTCCGGCAACCTTGCGTGGAGGTGGAAGGGATATGCCTCCGGCGACAACGATCGGCTTCCGGAGGGCTCCGAGGCGCGCTGGTTCAATGTCTCGCCTAAGGCCAATAACCGTCCGTGGCTCGGGAACAAGTTCTGGTGCTATGGCATGTACTACACTCAGGACTCGAACAACTACAAGTTCTTCCGCTTTGCGGACGCTCTGCTGATGAAGGCCGAGGCCTGCCTTATGCTCGGGGACTATGACATGGCGGCCAAGTACCTGAACATCACCAGGACACGCGCCGGCGTGGAACCGCTCAGCTTTGCTTCAGTCGGAGGAAATGTCGAGGCGTTTATGGAGGAAATCCGTCTTGAGAGGGCGCGCGAACTGTTCGGGGAATTTCAGCGGAAGTTCGACCTCGTCCGCTGGGGAATATGGTATGAACGCACATCGGCCTACAATGACGGAATGTATCTGCCCGGATTCATCCGTCCGTACCACCGCTATCTCCCTATTCCTGCGGAGCAGATTACCTATTCCGGAGGGGCGCTTGACAACAGGGAATATGAACAGTGAATGTTGCTTTTGTGAAAAATAAAGTATTGTATATGAGAAAATTATATATTGTGGCGATGACCGTCGCGCTGCTCCTGCTCTCAGGCTGCGAAAAGCGTTTCGAGACCTCGATTGACCTCGGAATGAACACAAAGAGGGTCAACATCACGGCCGACGCCCAGGAATTCTGGGTCTCCGTGTTTTCCGACGGGGAATGGACTGTCTCTGACGGTCTTCAGGACGATGCATGGATTGTGTCGGACACCCGATCCGGTTCGGGGAACGGTGCCGTTCATTTCGTATGTTCGGAAAATGATGGGGAGGATGCCCGGTATGTCCGCTGTGATGTCACCGGCGGCTCGAAAGGGCGGGCGGTCTCGCTCTGGCTCGTGCAGGCGGGAACAAAGGAAAAGGCTTCTGATGTTGAACTTGACATTTGAACGTCTTTGAGGACATCCGTTTCCTCAAAACTGTGATTCAATGATATTGTGATTATTTTGTTGAATATGAAGAAATTATATATTAGTTTGCTACTTCGGTTGCTCCTTGGATTGTTCTTTGCGGCGGCGACGCTGCTGTCGCTTGTCTCCTGCGAAAAGCAGCCTGATGCACCGGTCGAGCTCGGAGTGAAGGCGGATGCCGCCGCATTGCCTTCCGGCGGCGGAAGCTATCTGATTGACGTCCTTGCAAACGGGAACTGGACGGCCTCGGCGGATTCGGAATGGCTGAGCTTTCCGGAGGGAATGTCGGGAACGGGCGACTTTGCGCTTGTCGTCGCCTTTGAAGAGAACGACGGCGCTGACAGGACCGGAAAGGTGACAATTTCATGCGGAGGGAAGTCGCGCATCGTCAAACTCACCCAGAAAGGCTTGCTGTTCACGGGAATAGAGTTCCTTTCCGGCAATTTCCTTGCGGCGGCCGACGGCGGCACTCATTCCGCGTCGCTGCGCTGCTCGGCGGCTGAAACCGTGTTTTCTGTAGATTGCGGAAATGCGCAGACTCCTTGGGTTAGCGAAATCCGCATGAACTCCGGCACCGTTGAATTCAATGTTTCCCGAAACGACGGCGAGACTGTCCGCACTGCTGAACTGACCGTGGCCTCAAGTTCGGACCCGTCGATGAAGGCGGTTCTGCACATTGCCCAGACAGGCATCTCGCAGACACTCAAGCCGGTTGACTTTGCACAGCTTAAATCCATGCTGACCGGGCAGGGGAGCATCGCGATTGAGGACAATCTCGTGCTGGAAGGCCGTGTCATAAGCGACAATTCCGAGAACAACGGCGGCGAGAACCTGAACATATCCTCAACATTAAAGGACGACACACGCTCCTCCAGGGTCATATACATTCAGAATGAGGCCGCAAACTCCGGACTGCTCGTCGAATTCGTGGCCGCCGAAGACAACACCACGGCACGCTTTGACCGTCTCCGTCTCCTTCTGAAGGGGATGACGCTCACTCGCAGGGGCGGAGGAACAGATGAGCCGGTACGCTATGAACTGAGCGGAGCCTCTGTGTCCAATGTCCTTGAAACGGCGTCCGGCACGGCAGGCGACCTTCCGCGCAAGGAACGCCGCATCAAGTTCCTTACGGACGATGATGTCTATACATACGTGACTCTCACCGACTGCGAGATTCCGATTCGCAAGGGTCCATTCGTGCCTGTAGATCTGCGCTACACATCCGTGATGAACAAATATCCGATGCCTCTGCGTGACATTCACGGCGATGCCACCTGGCTGCTGTCAAATGTGGGTTGCGCATGGGCTCGCGACGGAAAGGGGCTTCCGGAAGGCTCGGGGGCAGTTTCGGGAGTGATTGTCCACGAGAAATGCGACAATTTCGAATGGGACGGCTCCATTGCGGCCGCACGTCTTGCCGAGGGGGTGAACCTCGACTACATAACCGGAGTCGGCACGCTTTCGCGCTATCAGGTTCGTCCAGTGACGCGCTCCGAAATAGCCATCGCCGACAGGTTCGAGGACGGATTTTCGGAGATGCTCGCGGAGTTCCGATACATGAACAAGGTTCACGAGGCTCTCGTGAAGAACGTGGATTCCAAATACACGATGTATTCGACCTATCCCGCCGTCGCCGATCCCCTCACGGATCCTTCAATTAAAGGCACGATGCTACGCTGGAACACGACCAAGCAGGAAATGATGGCCGACTGGCGGGACTGGACGCACCTCGGCCCGCTGGCAGGGAACTCGATTGCCAATCCTTCCGGAGGCAACGGTGTGTATGACTTCAACGGTGGCAGCCTCCATTGGAACGTGAACTCGGTGACGCGTTCTTCGGGAATGATAATACAGGGCAACGGCTCCGCATGGTACTGCTCAAAATGGACCACGAAGCAGTGGTGGCTCGTGACTGTGAACACGGAAGGGCTGACAGCCGCTAATTTCCCGCTTTCGGTGAATTTCGGCGCCGAGAACGGACTTGGGGAAACTGTCGGAGCTCCGCGTCATTGGGCAGTCGAGTGGTCGCTTGACAACAAGACGTGGAAAAAGGCAGCTGATTACACCGTGCCGGACTTCACTGTGGTCTACAAGAAGCGCTGCTGGCAGTGTCCCGGGTTCAAATATATAAGTGTGAACCTTCCGCAGGACAGCTCGATGCTTGGACGGGAGAAACTCTACATCCGTCTTCGACCGACATCTTCGAGTTCGGGTTCCATGGACGCCTACGACGGGCAGGCTTTCGTCTCCTCCCGTGAATCGGCATTGAACTATCTGTCAGTGCGATATAACAAATAAGAAGCTGTTTGAAAATTTTTTTTGTTCAGTTATTTTTTTTGAGATATATTTCCGAAAATATGAATATGTTCAGAAAAACCGTATTTTTTACGTTCATCGCCGTTCTTTCGCTCTCATGCGAGAAAGTCGTGACGGAGCAGGTAATTGTGAAGGAAACCGAAACCATACATGACACGCTTGTCGTCACGCCGCCGGCCTCGTCTCTTCCGTCCTGGGTGACCAATTCCGTGAGAGTTGGAATTATTGGAGACTCAATCTCCACTTTTGAGGGCTGGATTCCTGACGGTTATCGCAGATACTATCCTTTCACTGGGTCTGCAGGCTCGCTGACAGCAGTTGAGCAGACATGGTGGCATCGGCTCGTCTACAGACTGATGCCGGACGCCGTTCTCGACCGCAACATTTCCTACAGCGGAACGCGCGTCACGAAAAACGCAAGTCCCGACCCCGAGAAGCCGGATCTGGATGAGTATGATTTTGTTACCAGATGCTATGGCTTTGACGATCCTGACATAATCATAGTCGCCGGAGGAACTAATGACCGTCCATGCGTGACTCAGGATTTAATAGGCGAATTTGACTATACGGCTCCGCTTGCAGAGCTTGACCGCTATAAGTTCCGGACTGCGTACATCTGTTTGCTTCGCACTCTAATGGAGAAATATCCCGACACGAAGCTAGTCTGCGTTGTCAACGACCTGCTGCTGACGGATACATATAAGGTTATCGGTGAATCCATTGCGGAAATTGCCGCGCATTATGAACTTCCGTGCGCGATGATCGGGGAGACGCTTGAAACGGTGGGTGACGGAGTTCATCCGAGTTCTGCCGGGGCGGCGCGTTGGGCGGATGTCGTGTGGGAGACAATCGAGTCTGCAGGGATTGAAAGATACCGAAAGCCGAGGGCAGGGATGACAGTTGTCGGGTCTGACGTCGTTCGTGAACTTGCGTCAAATGAAATCCGTTGCTCTGCGGATGCCGGGGTTCAGACAAAGACATCGCTGAACGGTGATATGAAGGTGATATGGAACAAGGACGACAGAATCAAGCTTTTCAGCGCTGACGAACCGGATGGCGTTGATCATTGGATTTCAGAACTTTCGGAAGACGGAGGAACAGCCATATTTGCTGCAGAGGACACGGTGGCCGGTTCTCCGCGCTATGCCGTCTACCCCTCATCTGCGGTGAAGTCATTTGGAGTTTCGGGCGGCGCGGCAACTGCCACCATAGATATTTCCGGGGCATATTCCGGCGGACTTTTCAGCGACTTGGAACGGAACGGCGTGATTTCCTCCGGGATACCGGTTTCCGGACTGCCTATGGTTGCGAGGTCTGAGGGGAGCCTCTTTTCGTTCAGCAACCTTTTCGGAGCTGTGGTCGTGCGTCCATACGACTATCAGCGCAACGGAATGAAAATAAGATCAATAAGGCTCACTTCAAAGGACGGCAAGGCAATCGGTGGCGAGGCTGTCGTGAACCTTGAGACCGCGACAGTCTCTGACTTCTCTGGCTCGTCAGTTTCTGCGAC